>PMIW01000198.1 GCA_003158365.1 Ignavibacteriota bacterium
ATATCGCAAGTGCAAAAGCGAAATAAACCGTAGCTTCAGGGAAGATAGGGAAGCTGATTCTTAACATTCCGTATGCACCCATTTTCAAAAGAACACCCGCAAGGATAACGCTGATTGGTGTTGGTGCTTCGACGTGAGCATCGGGTAACCATGTATGGAACGGAAATATCGGGACTTTAATAGCAAACCCGATAAACAATGCTACATAAGCAAGTAATCTTGCAGTTGTTAAAGAGCCTGCCAATAATGAACCGGGAATGAAATTCTGAGGGTCCATTAATGAAATCATATTAAATGTATGAGCACCGGTTGCTGCGTCTTTTGATGAGAAATATAATCCCAGCATTACAAGAAGCATAAATGCACTTCCGAATAATGTATAAAGGAAAAATTTAATTGCTGCATAAACTCTCCTGGGTCCTCCCCAAATACCGATTAGAAAATACATCGGCAGGAGCATTAATTCCCAGAAAACAAAGAACAGGAAGAAATCGAGAGATACGAATGTTCCCATCATTCCGGTATCGAGCAGAAGTAAAAGTGCAAAGTAACCTTTCAGGGATTTATCAACTCCCGTGGTTTTGAACGATGCAAGGACAGCGATAACTGAAATCAAGCCTGTTAACAGAACCATCGTCATCGAAAGTCCGTCGACTGCCATAAAATATTCAATTATTATTTTGTTTGTCCAGGAAAATCCTGCTACATCAATCCAGCGGAATCGTTCTATGAACTGGAGCGAATCCATTTTGTTTATTCCGGGCAATGTATTATTGAAGAAAGCCCAGAGGACTATACATAAAACAAGCTGTATAAGAGCAGCTGCTAATGAAGTCCATTTGATAGCTTTTTCTTTATCTTTTGGGAGCAGTAAAACTACTACCATACCAATAACAGGTAAAAATGTTATCCAGCTTAATATTCCGATATTTAAAAACTTTAATTCTGTCATGAATTAATCTATTATTTTAATTTTATAATTTTATTATCAAATTCAATTGTACCGCTGATCGGGGTCGAACCGATATGGGAGTTGAGTCCCGCTGGATTTTGAGTCCAGTGCGTCTACCAGTTCCGCCATTTCGGCTAAAATCTTTTGCCACAGAGGCGCAGAGTCTTTTATCTAAATAAGAAATAAAGAACTATAATCCCGAAAACTAAGAATAAAATATATGTCTGAATTTTACCTGTCTGGAATTTTCTGAATACCAGTCCGAAAAATCCTACCAGACCACCGGATAAATTTACCAATCCGTCAACCACTATATTATCGAATTTACCGCTAGCGGTAGATGTCCACGAAGTGACCGTTGCAGCTCCGTTAACCGCACCATCAACAATTTTATTATCAATCCATGCGCTCAGTCTCGATATTCCCATTGTAAAAGCAATAAATGTTGCACTGTAAAATTCATCGAAATACCATTTATTCAATGAGAAATTATAAATCGGTTTTATTTTTTCCGTTAGGCTGTCGACATTGACTTTCTTCCAAAAATAAAATACAAAAGCTGTCAGAATGCCAAGTCCCGCAACTCCAAGCGATAAAAACATAGCAGGATAATGTGCATGATGCAGTAGTTCGGTATATTCTTCCCTGTCAACAATATGATATATTATTCCTCTTGTTCCTGTTAATAATGACTCCGGAGTCTTCATCATTTGCATAATCCATCCTGAATCCGCACTGAACGGATTGAAAGAGAAGAATGCAAAGAATGACAAAACAGAAAGCACTATCAAAGGTATAGTCATTTGAAACGGTGACTCGCGGCAGTGGTCATATTTTTCCATGTTCTTAGGCTCGCCTAAAAATGTTAGAATCAACAAACGGAACATGTAAAACGCAGTAAGACCTGCTACTAAAAATCCGAGTACGGGAATTATGTATGTTATACCGCCGTTAATATGAGCAAAAGCTAATGTAGCCGCAAGTATCGAGTCCTTGCTTAAAAATCCGGATGTTAACGGAATTCCGCAAAGAGCAAGTGTTGCCATTAAAAAAGTATAATATGTAACTGGCATCTTCTTTCTTAATCCGCCCATTTCCCTTATATCCTGAATGTGGTGCATTCCGTAAATCACCGANNAAACAGGCTTTAAAGAATGCGTGAGTTACAAGATGGAACATTCCGAATGACATTGCACCTACTCCGATTGCCATAATCATATATCCGAGCTGGCTGATTGTAGAATACGCAAGTACTTTCTTAATATCGTTTTGAGTTATTGCAATCGTTGCTGAAATAAATGCAGTTATTGCACCTATGAAAGTTACAAAAGTTAATGCATCTGCGGAAAGCATTACAAAAATCCTTGCTGTTAAATATACACCTGCGGCAACCATTGTTGCGGCGTGTATCAATGCAGATACCGGTGTAGGACCTTCCATAGCATCCGGCAGCCAAACATGCAGGGGGAACTGTGCCGATTTACCAATTGCACCGCAGAATAATAATATTCCCGCAGCTGTCAGCATTCCACCCTGAAGCTGTCCTGCTGCTACTCCTGCAAAAATGTCAGTAAAATTAAAAGTACCGAGTGTCAGAAAAATAATCATAATACCGATAAAGAATCCCACATCGCCAATTCTGTTAACAATAAAGGCTTTCTTAGCTGCTTCCTGAGGTGCAGGTTTTTCGTACCAGAAACCAATTAACAAATAAGAACTGACACCTACGAGTTCCCAGAATACATACATCAGAAGAATATTGTTCGTTAAAACAAGTCCAAGCATTGAAAAAGTAAAAAGTCCAAGATAGGAATAATACTTTTTATACTTGGCATCGCCTTCCATGTATTTGACCGAGAATAAATGCACAAATGCACTGATTGCATTTACGACAATTAGCATAATTGCCGAAAGTTCATCTATTACAAAACCTGCAGTGAAACTTGTATTGCCTTTGCCGAGATCAAACCAGTCCACGGTAAATGAATACTTACCCGTCTGTGCAAATACAAACATTACAAACAGGGAAAGTGCAAGGTTTATAAATAACAGTGTGACAGCAATAAAATCTCCCTTTCGGGGAAGTTGATTCCCGAAAAATGCCAATAGCAGAAACGAGAACATTGGTATCAGCAGAATTACTAACGGAAGATAATGTAAAGTATTATCCATAATTATTATTAATCTTTCATAGTATTTGCTTCATCCACGTTTACAGTGGAGAAGTGATTATATAAATTTAGTACTATTGCAAGTGCAATTGCGGCTTCAGAGACTGCAAGTATGATTACAAAAATTGTAATCATCTGCCCGTCAATCCCTATTCCTCCGAAATGTGAAAAAGCAACAAGGTTAATATTTGCCGCATTGAGAATAAGTTCAATACCCATTAAAATGAGAATTGCATTTTTTCTTGATATAAGCGCAAACAATCCGATTCCGAAGAGTATTGCGCTGATGATTAAATAATGTTGTAACCCTATTTCCATAATAAAAATCTTTTATTTTATTGTTTTGATTTCCTTGCATACATTGCCGAACCTATTAATGCAACTAAAAGTACAATTGACGCTATCTCAAACGGTAATAAGTAACCTGTCAGCATCATTTTTCCAATCTGATTTACAGTTACTTCGTTATTGAGAGGCGCTCTGATATTCCATTTCGTTGTCAGCATTATTACAATCAGAATTGCCGTTATTCCGACTGCAAAAATAACCGACGGAATCACGTTCAATGCGTTTGATGTTATATCGACTTCTGTAACTTTTCGCGTCAGCATAATACCAAACAGAAGCAAAATAAGTATTCCCCCGACGTAAACCATTATCTGCGTGATTGCAATAAAATCGGCTCTTAATAATATATAAAGCACTGCAATGCTGAATAAAGAAATAAACAGCGCAACAGCAGAATACATAATATTTTTAGTTGTAACTAAATAAACAGCCGAACCGATAGTTATTAACGCAAATATGTAAAATAAAACTGTAGAGTAATTCATAATCTGATTTTAAGTTTCTTTTTCTATATCTGTTGCCGGTTTCTGTGTTTCTTCCGGTTTCTTTTCTACGGGCTTTTTTGCAGCTGCTGCAGCAGTTTCTTTTTTCTTGGCCAGCTCGATTGCATACTCTTCTATTTTCTTTTTCTTTTCTACTGCCATTTCCGGTGTCATGTCCGTGAATTCATAAAGCAAATCCGACCTGGTAAAAGTGGAAAACTCAAATACATCGGTCATGTAAATACATTCTGTGGGACACGGAAAAACACATAACTGGCAATAACAGCATTTCGCAAAATCAATCGTGAATTTCGGAACAAATAATGCTTTCTTTTTTCCCTGTGATGTTGTACCTGTTTTACCTACTATATCACCCGGTACAGCTTTTATTGTTTCTATATCTATACAACTGACAGGGCAGGCTTTTGCACACTGGTCACATCCGATACAGTCATCCATATTTACAAACAGCCTGTTTCTTTCCCTTTCCGGAAGCTGAAGTTTTTGTTCGGGATATTGAATCGTTACCTTCTTCTGGAACATATGCCTGAATGTAATCGACATACCGATTAATATCGACGAAATTGCCAGATAAATATTTTTAAAATAAACTTTCATATAATTTTAAAATTCTTTTCAATTTTTATAAAACCAAATATAAGCCGACTGCAAAAACGCAGACTAGCGCAATCGGAATTAAATATTTCCAGCATAGCTGCATTAACTGGTCAACTCTGAGTCTTGGCAGAGTCCATCTTAACCAAATCTGAACAAATACAAAGAATAAACCTTTTCCTATGAACCATGCAAATTGCATCCACGGTGTATTTAATACCGGTATGGCGTTTCCAAACGGAGACTGCCATCCGCCCAGAAATAATGTAACTACAATTCCCGATACTGCAAACATCTGCGCATACTCCGCAAATAAAAACATTACCATCTGCATACCGGCGTATTCAAGGTGGACACCCGCTACAATTTCACTGTCAGCTTCAACCAGGTCAAACGGCGTCCTGTTTGCCTCAGCAAGCGTGGAAATAAATAATATAAGGGCAGCGATTACAAGAAACGGAATTAATATTACTTTAGATAATCCTCCGGGACCGCCGAATATGAACCAGTTCTGTATTCCGCCTGCCTGAAGTTCACAGAACTTCTGCATGCTGAGCGTACCGGCTAACATAACAATATTCAGTGCCGCAAGCGCAGTCGGAATTTCATAACTCACAATTTGAGCTACAGACCTCATACTTCCATATAAAGAATACTTATTGTTGGAAGACCATCCGCCAATCAGCATTCCGACCACACTTATAGATGTAATCGCAAAGAAATAAAAAAGCCCGATGTTCAAATCGACTCCGACATAAATACTGCTGAACGGAATAATTGCAAACCCCAGCAATGTACCTGTGAAGACCACGAACGGAGCCATCCAGTAAAGCCATTTGTCTGCTCTTTCGGGAAGAACCATCTCCTTTTGAAGCAGTTTTATTGCATCAACTATCGGCTGCAATATGCCCGTTCTTCCGCCTGCCCTGTTTGGTCCCGGCCTGTTTTGCATAAATGCCGAAACTTTTCTTTCAGCAAGCACTGCATAAAGCGCAAACACTATTACGAATGCAAAAAGCGGGACAGGAATTATTAAATCCTTTATTAATTCACTCCCGAATATATCTAATAAAAACTTATCCAAAATAGTATATTTTTAAAAAAGTTTATTTTTGTTTTTTATCTGTCAATACAGCCAAGAACTATATCGAGACTTCCAAGTGTCATTACAACATCAGCAATCATATATCCTTTGGATAATGCCCTGATTAAACTTAAATTGCAGAATGAAGGTGAGCGCGCCTTTACCCTGTACGGATTCAAACTTCCGTCACTGATTATATAATATCCCAGTTCACCTTTAGGCGTCTCAGTTCTTGCATATACTTCCCCTACAGGTGGCTTAACTCTCTTGGGAATCTGCGACTGAACATCTCCTTCAGGTATATTATCTATTGCCTGCTCGATTATTTTTATTGACTCTTCCATTTCGTGAATCCTTACCATGTACCTGTCCCAGTTATCACCCACTGTTCCTTTTAATCCCTGTCCGACAGGAATATCAAAATCGAATTTCGGATATATCGAATAAGGGTCGTTTTTTCTTAAGTCAAATTTTATACCTGAGCCTCTTAAAACAGGCCCGGCAGCTCCTGCATTAATTGCATAATCTGCAGGAAGGATTCCTATGTTCGCCGTTCTTTCTATAAAAATTTTATTGAAAGATAAAAGATTATTTAATTCGGAAACTTTCGGTTTAAAAAATTCAACGAATTCTTTCACTTTCTTTTGAAAATTTACAGGTATATCGTGAGATAATCCGCCGACCCAGAAATAATTATACAGCAATCTTGCACCGCACGTAATTTCAAATAATTCCAGTACTCTTTCTCTTGTAGCCATGCAGTAAAGAAAAGGAGTAAATGCACCTGCATCATTTCCGTATGTTCCTATAGCCAAAAGGTGAGAAGCAAGCCTCTGCAATTCGGACATAATCACTCTTATATACTCAACTCTTTCAGGTACTTCAATACCCATCAGTTTTTCGACTGCAATTACATAACTTAGTTCGTTGCTCATTGCATTCACATAATCCATTCTGTCTGCATAAGGTATAACCTGAGGATATGTCATAGCTTCAGTGTGTTTTTCAAAACACCTGTGTAAATAACCTATGTATGGTTTAACGTCGATGACTATTTCACCTTCGAGGGTTAACTGTAATCTGAGTACCCCGTGAGTAGACGGGTGCTGGGGTCCCATATTCAATACCATATCTTCGGTTCTGATTTCAGCCATATTATTTTATTATCTTAAAATTCTATTAATAAGGAACTTTCATTCCATTGTAAAATTCAGGTACTTTATAATCTTTTCTTAATGAATGCCCTTCCCAGTCCTCAGGACATAAGATTCTTCTCAGGTCGGGATGATTTTCAAAAATCACGCCTATCAGGTCATATGCTTCCCGCTCGTGCCAGTCGGCTGCAGCCCAGACATCCGATACTGTCGGAACATTCGGGTCGGTCTTTGGAACCACAGTTTTCAAAACCAATTTATGATTTAATGCAAAAGAAGATAAATGATAAACTACCGCAAGATTATCCTTATCATAATCAACCCCGCTCAGGCAGTTCAAATAATCGAACTGTAGCCTTTCTTCATCCCGCAAAAATAAACATACTGCATTAATATTCTTTGCATCTATAATCATATAAGGGTCAACAGGCTTATCAGTTACAGGCTCGCCGATTCCCTCTTCAAATGCCAATTTTAAAATGTTATATATTTCTTTAATATCCATTTTATTTCCTATAAAAAATTTATTAATTTGTTTTTCTCGCCAGCGACTGGTTTCTTATTTTTTCCTGTAGCTTAAGCAATCCTTCAAGCAGAGCTTCGGGTCTCGGCGGACAGCCCGGTACATATACATCAACGGGAATTATCCTGTCAACACCTTTTAGTACATGGTAACCGTGCTCCCAGTATGGACCGCCGCAATTTGCACAGCTTCCCATGGATAAACAATATTTCGGTTCCGGCATTTGCTCCCATAACCTTTTTATTCTTGTTGCCATCTTTAATGTAACAGTACCGGATATCAATATGATATCGATATGTCTCGGTGACGGACGCGGAATGATTCCGAACCTGTCGAGGTCATAATGCGATGCCGATGTTGCCATCATTTCGATAGCACAGCACGCTAACCCGAAAAACATCTGCCACATTGATGATAACCTGCCCCAGTTTAAAAGCTTATCCGCAGATGTGATTATAATGTTTCCGCTTTCAAACTGCTCAATGTGCGTGTCAAGTTTATTTAATATTCCCATAATTATTAATTTCCGGCTTTAAAAATTTCTCTTTCCAGTTTAGGTAATACAGGTTGGGGTTTATCCCATTGCAAATCTCCTTTTACCCATACATATGCCAATCCTACGATTAATATAATTAAAAAGACTGCCATCTCAATAAAAGCAATCAGCCCCATTTCCCTGAAAACTACCGCCCACGGAAAAAGGAAAACAATTTCAACATCGAAAATAATAAATATCAATGCCGTTATATAAAATCTTATATTAAATTTTATCCATGTCTCCCCGACTGTATCTTCACCGCATTCGTAGGTCGTATATTTTCCTTTGGTAGGTCTTTTCGGACTGACTATCTTTGCTGATACCAATGCAATAGCAACGAATCCTAATGCAAATATCAGGAAAATGAAAACTTGCCCGTAATCTGATAACATTATTTATAACCTTTTGATAATTTTAAAAAATTAGTAAAGGAATATAAAATTACTTAAAATTATTAATAAATAAAACTGATTTCTCCGGTATAGTATACTGAATATTTCTTGTTGTTGAATTCATCAACAGTCTCAATCTTAATACCACCGTCACTCTCAACGTTTATTATTTTTCCGTTAATTTCTATATTATCAGCGGTTTTTCTAAATTTTACTTCTTTATTGATTATTTGTGAATTTGATTTCCATAAATTAAGTATTTTATCCGTATCGTTTAATAAATTTATATTTGCATAAAATTCCTTAACTATTCTTATTAATAATTCTTCAAGTTCAAAAATAATACCTGTTTCTTTTCTGAGAGATGTCGCTTTTTTCGAAATATTTTCCGAAAAATCTCTCTGGTTTACATTAATTCCAACACCAATAATAAATTTTTTTTCATCATCTTTCACATTAATAAGCTCTGAAAGTATTCCTCCGAATTTTTTATTCTTTAACAGTAAATCGTTAGGCCACTTTAATGTAAAATTGTACTGCATATAATCAGGAAAGATTTCTTTAATAGCTTTCAGCACTATGTAAGAGATATAGAAATTTACTATAAAAACATTCTTCGTATTGATTTTAAAACTTTTCACAATTGAAAAAGTAAGATTGTCACCTTCAAGCGATTCCCAAATCCTGTTAAATCTTCCCCTGCCTTCATACTGGTAAGGAGTGATAATCAGATTATCACTTTCTATATTATTTTCTTTTGCATACTTGTTTGTCGAATGCAACTGAGAATAATAAATAACATCTTTCAAACCCGAATTCTCAAGGCTCTCTTTTATATATTGTAATTTCATAGAATTTAAGACGTAATGTGCAATTTAGCAGAAATAATGTTTGGTATATATGTAATTTTTAAAGAAGAATTTAAATCGTTGTATTTTATCGGCTTTATTTATCATCTTCTTTTTGCAGGTTCTACTTCTTCCCTCTTATTGTTTTTTTCTTCACCCTTTTTCTGTGGTTTTGATTTCGCTTGTTTATTTACGCTGTTTTCATCTTCCGTGTTATTATTATCATTGTTATTTTTGTTCTCATAATCAACATCCTTTATTTTTTCATATTCACCGTTATATGTAAGAGCCAGGTAGCAATCAATCCTGCCGTAACCCATGTACTGATCCCAACCCTGCACGTCTTCTCCCGGGTCTCCGACTCTATCCTGGGCAGTGGAGATTATTATTTCCTGAACTTCTTCGACAGTTCTGGATGGTTTTTGAGAAATCAATAATGAAGCAAGCGCACTTACCATTGCAGTTGATTGTGAAGTACCGCTCCAGTAAGATTCAAGATTGTCTATATCATTATAATCAACTCCGTATATTTTATTTCCGGGTGCAACGACTTTAATATGCTTTCCCCAGCAGCTTCCGCCTCCCCAGGTAAATTTTTTGCATCTTTTATCATCGGTATCTGTTGCACCAACCGCAAATACTCCTTTGAATGCAGCAGGATAGTAGTCTTTATTATTAGCCTTGTTCATCATAGCAGCAGTAATAAACACACCTTTATCAACTGCATAATCAACGGCCGATTTTAATGTCTTTGAATAATCAACTCCGCCTTCACTCATGTTAATTACTCTGGCACCGTTATCGACGGCATATTTAATTGACCTTGCCCACCATTCGTATTCACCGCTGTTCTCATCACTCAGGTTTTTGCAATTCATTAATTTGGATTTAGGATTTATACCTGCAAATCCGTAAACATTGTTTGTGACCGCACCTATTGTGCTTGCAATATTAGTCCCGTGACCGAATCCGTCTTTATTGAAATTATTATCGTATGCAAAATCCCAGCCCTTATAATCATCTATATATCCGTTTCCGTCATCATCTTTTCCGTTATTTGGAATTTCTTTTTTATTTATCCAGAGCCTGCCTTTTAAATCGGGACTGTCATCGTTGATTCCCGAATCCAGTATAGCAACAATTATGTCATCACTTCCCTGTTCTATATCCCACGCCTTGGTCATATTAATATCTGCACCGACTTTGGCTCTTCCGCCCGAGCTTGGAATAATTTTTCCTTCATTTTTTAAGTACCACTGCTTTCCGAATCCCTCATCATTTGGAACTAATAATTCTCTTTTGTATGGATTGTCGCCAGTCCCCTTTACACCTGCAGCATGTCCTATAAAATTCGGCTCGCTGTATTCAACCGACAAATCCGCATTATAATCGGTTGTCATTATCATAATATCTTTATCCGTTTCCGTATAAAATATATATATCCTGTTTAATCCTAATTTATAGAATAAGACTTCATCACCATTATTGAGTTCAAATAGTTTTTTTATTTTCTTAATATGATATTTGTTGTTTTTCTCGTCAAGTGTGGGAATTCCTGTATATAGTGATATTTCACCCGTTGCTTCCGATACCTTTAATTCCTGTTTAGTCTGTACGAAAAATTTGTTTTTTACAAACAGACTTTCATCATCAGCATTCTCTGCCGTATCTAAAAATCCGGGCATCAAGAAAAAACAAAATACCGATAATACCGGAATCGCAATAAATCTGATTAATCTCATTGATTTCAAATTATATTTATGAAATTAGCTTTTATGATACTAAAAATAAATGCCTTTTTGAACAAAATTCTTTAAATTGATAAATTATTAATAAAGTATTATATTACATAATAATATAAAAAATATACCTATGAAAAAGCTATTTACTATTTTAATACTTATTTTGTTGTTTAGTTCCATTATATCCGCTCAATGGGAGCAGGAATTTACAGGATATGTAAATACACTTCACGGTGTATCATTTTATGGTAATACAAATATAGGTATTGCCGTTGGAGAACAGGGGAGAATCCTCAAATCAGATGACGGAGGATATTTCTGGTGGAGTGTAAATCTTACAATCGGTACTTTTTTCAATCCTATAAAATTTATTAATCAAAACACATTATTTACAGGCGGGTATTTGGGTTATATGGCAAGATCTACAAACGGAGGGGATTCCTGGACTCAGGTTACAAGTCCGACTACAATGCAGATTAACGGAATTTCTTTTGTAGATGCGAATACCGGATTTATAACCGGATATTCAGGACTTCTGATGAAAACCGTAAACGGCGGTTTAAACTGGACAATATCCTGGCTGCCATATACAATGCTCGATATTTGCATGTTCAATGCAACAACCGGATTAGTTTGCGGATCCGGCGGTAATATTTTAAAAACTACTGATGGCGGTACAACATGGCTACCAAGATATTCAAATCCTCCTCAGGGTTTTGACTTAAACAGTATTGCTTTCCTTGATGCTAATACCGGTATTATGGTTGGAAATTCAGGAACAATCCTGAAAACAACTAATGCAGGAAACGTATGGAGACTTGCCGATACTAATCATTTGACTTATAACACTTTATTCAAAGTTTCGTATCCTGCTGCAAACAGAATCACCTGTGTCGGAGGTGCGGGAACAATATTAACCTCAACCGATGGAGGTGCAACCTGGACACAGCAGGTTTCAGGTACAACTGCAATTTTATACGGAGTATATTTCAGTGATGCAAATCACGGTTGTGCTGTCGGTGAGGGCGGTGTAATTTTAACCACTACAGACGGCGGTGCGGTCTTCGTAAATCAAATCGGAACCGAAATTCCCGATAAATATTCACTTGGACAAAACTACCCGAATCCGTTCAACCCGGCTACAAAAATAAAATTTAATATTAAGGAAACCGGATTTGTTACTTTAAAAGTTTATGATATACTCGGGAAGGAAATATCATCTCTTGTAAATCAAAAAATGCAGCCCGGTGAATATGAAACTTCATTCGACGGCAGTTC
>PMIW01000016.1 GCA_003158365.1 Ignavibacteriota bacterium
GAATCCCAAATCATATATCCTGCAATAATGAAGAACATCAGAAATGCAAGACTTTCGGCAGCGTGTGATTCAAACCAGGTATCATTTACAAAATTTATTCCTGCAAATCTTAATACAGCGCTGAAAACACCCATCAATGCACCGCCCGCGATAAAGCCCGATGCAATAAGAGTTCCTCTTTCTCTTCTTGCGTTATTAACTTTTTCATCTTTGCTTCTTGTGGATACAAAGTGCGCTATTATACCGCCTGCGAGAATAGGAGTATTAAGTTCAAGCGGGATGAACATTCCGAGCGAAAATGCAAGAGCGGGAACACCTATCATTGTAAGAATAAGTGATAAAAATGCACCTGCAAGATAAAGCATCCACGGAGCAGGCTGTCCGGACATCATCGGTCCGATTACGGCTGCCATAGCATTTGCCTGCGGAGCGACGAGTGCATTAGGTCCGGTAAATCCGTATGTTTTATTTAATATAATTATAACACCGCCTACGGTTGCAGCCGATACAAGTGTGCCGAGGAATTTCCACGTCTGCTGCTTGTATGGAGAAGAGCCAAGCCAGTATCCGATTTTCAAATCCGTAATAAATCCTCCTGCCATCGAAAGAGCGGTGCAAACTACACCTCCGATTACAAGTGCGGAGACCATTCCCGCCGTTCCCGATAATCCCACAGATACCATAATGACAGATGTAAGAATTAAAGTCATAAGTGTCATTCCCGAAACAGGGTTCGTGCCTACAATCGCGATTGCATTTGCAGCAACAGTTGTAAACAGGAATGAAATTATCATAACGATTAAAAGCGCTATTAATGCAAAACCTAAATCATTTACTACACCGAATGCAAAAAATACATATATTAAAACTGCGGTAATCAAAATACCACCCGCAATAAATCCCATTGGCAGGTCTCTTTGTGTTCTTGCAACACCTTCAGCACCTTTGTGCTTTCCGAAAATTTCTTTTATAGCAAGACTGAATGCACTTTTTACAATTTTTGACGAGCGTATAATTCCTATTATACCTGCCATTGCAATTCCGCCGATACCAATCGGTCTTACATAATTTCTGAAAATTTCTTCAGGGGACATTTGTCCGACAAGCTTGGTGACATTTGCGCCAATCGGTAATGTTAAACCCGGAGCAAAATGATTTACAATCGGAATTACCATATACCATCCGACGAATGAACCTGCGGCAATAATAGCTGCATATTTTAATCCTACAATATAACCAAGTCCTAAAACTGCTGAACCAACATTTAACTTGAAAATAACTTTTGTTTTGTCTGCAAGCATTTGCCCTATTCCGACTACTCTTGTAGTGAATACCTCGTTCCACCATCCGAAAGTTGCAATTATAAAATCATAAATACCGCCGATAAGTCCCGCGATAAGCAGCAGTTTTGCCTGATCTCCGCCTTTTTCTCCGGATACCAGTACTTCAGTTGTTGCAGTAGCTTCGGGGAAAGGATACACACCGTGCATTTCCGCTACGAAATATTTTCTGAACGGTATAAGGAAAAGTATTCCGAGAATTCCACCGAATAAAGAGGATAAAAACACCTGGTAAAATTCTGCCTGTAAATTCAAAATATAAAGAGCAGGCAAAGTGAAAATAGCACCTGCAACTATAACTCCCGAACTCGCACCTATTGACTGTATAATCACGTTTTCACCTAGAGCATTTTTTCTTTTCGATATGAATGACAATCCTACAGCAATAATAGCAATCGGAATTGCTGCTTCGAATACCTGACCGATTTTTAATCCGAGATATGCTGCGGCTGCAGAAAATATTATAGCCATAAGCAAGCCCCAGAATACGGAACGGAAATTAACTTCAGGATATATCATATCAGGCGACATAATCGGCAGATATTTTTCACCGGGCTTCAGTTCCTTATATGCATTTTCGGGCAAACCTTTAATGACTTCGTTGTTGTTTTCAGCCATGTTTTACTCCTAATTTAGATTATTTATAATTTAAGAATACTATTATTTTATTTAAAGTAAATAAATCAATCGTGAAACGTGAAACATCTTCCTTCTTAAAGATTATTCAAAAGCTTTCATTCATAATTCATAATCAATAATTCTTGTGTGCTCTTCTGCAAACTACTATTTACTAACTATTTTTCTTAACTTCTTAACTCCTTAATTTCTAATTAAGAACATTTATTATTTAACATTTAACATCAGTGTACGCACAATTCTTTCCGCCGCTTTCCCGTCCCAGAATTTAGGAATTGTACCTTTTTTGATATTTCCTGATTCTATTTTCTTAATCGCATTATAAAATTTTTCCTCACTTAATCCGCACAGGACATTTGTTCCTTCCAAAATAGTAGACGGCCGTTCTGTATTTTCTCTGAGTGTTATGCACGGTACCTTCAGGTATGTGGTCTCTTCCTGTATTCCGCCTGAATCCGTTAGAACATACTTTGCATTTCTGATTAATTCAAGGAAATCTATGTATCCGAACGGTTCTGTTATAATTATATTCTGAATCTCCTCGAATTTTTCTTTTAATTTATACCTGCCAATCATTTTCACTGTTCTCGGATGAACGGGGAATACAATATCAGTGGTTTTATTTATATCATAAATATTGCTGAGTATCCTGTAAATTCTTTCGATATTATTTTTATCATCAACATTGGAAGGCCTGTGAAGAGTTACAAGTATATAGGACTTCTTTGTAACACATAATTCACTCAGCACTTTCGATTCTCTTGCCTTTTCCATATAAAAGTTAAGCGAGTCTATCATCGTATTTCCGACATAAAATATTTTCTTCCTGTCAAAACCGCTCTGTATTAAATTATCGTATGCGCTTTGCTCTGTTATGAATAAATATTCCGCAATATTATCGGTTAATATTCTGTTAATTTCTTCGGGCATGGTCCTGTCGAAACTCCTGAGTCCTGCTTCGACGTGAGCAACAGGAATCGGTTTTCCGTCATTAGTCATTACCTTTGCGCATACAAGACCCGCTGCAATAGTAGAATTCACATCTCCGTAAACCAGCACCAGGTCAGGCTTTTCCTTTGTCAGAATCTTTTCGAGCTTCATCATAATCAAAGCAGTCTGCTCGGCGTGTGATTTCGAGCCGACACCGAGATAAATGTTAGGTCTTGGAAGCTCGAGCTCCTTAAAAAACACTGCCGACATTTTTTTATCGTAATGCTGTCCTGTATGGATTATTTTATGTATAACTTTATTGCTAAATTTCTCAAGTTCTTTGTGAATCGGAGCCATTTTCATGAAATTCGGTCTTGCCCCGACAATGGAAATGAATTTTTTCAATATATAATATTAATTTCTTATAATTTAAGTAAAAAATCGTTTAGTTTATATGGCAATAACTTTGTAGTTAGTGTTCTGAGATTAGAAAGCATTAGTTAGAAGTTAGTAGAAGAGCATATCCTAACATTTAACATTCTAATTACTAACTACTAAACACCAATATCTTTTTTCCACTTTCTATTTTCTATATCCAATTTAGTATTGAAACTTTTTCGGATTTTTAGTAACTTACTTATTCTATTTTGCGCCCATCGTCTAATCGGTTAGGACATCACCCTTTCACGGTGAAGATTTGCGGGTTCGAATCCCGCTGGGCGTGCAANNTAAAGCCCTGTAAATATTAACGTTTACAGGATTTTTTTTATTGTAATGAATTGCAGGAAGTTTTAATACTTAAATTTCTGCACTGCAAGACAATATCTAATTAAATTGTAAAAGTGTATAAGTATTCTCGCCATTTGTATACGTTAAGACGGAATATTTTATCTATTTTTGTAATAGATATAATTAAAATATCTTAAAAAACATTAGACAAAAAATAAAATGCAAAAACGTAAATTAGGAAAAAACGGTCCGGAAGTCTCAGCACTAGGGCTCGGATGTATGGGTATGAGTTATGCCTATGGACAAATACCTGACAAAAAAGAAATGATTTCATTAATTCATTCGGCTATAGATAAAGGTATCACTTTTTTCGATACTGCCGAAATGTATGGACCGTTTACAAATGAAGAACTATTGGGTGAAGCTTTAGCTTCGCACCGTGACAAAGTTGTGATTTCAACTAAATTCGGTATTAAAGTACAAGACGGAAAACAAATACAGGACAGCAGACCTGAGCAAATCAGAAAATCCATAGAAGGTTCACTTATGCGCCTGAGAACCGATTTCATAGACTTGTATTATCAGCATCGAGTAGATACTTCTGTACCGATTGAAGACGTAGCCGGTACTATAAAAGATTTAATAAAAGATGGCAAGATAAAATATTGGAGCTTATCCGAAGCAGGTGTAAAAACCATAAGGCGTGCAAATGCTGTTCATCCGCTTACTGCCGTTCAAAGTGAATATTC
>PMIW01000206.1 GCA_003158365.1 Ignavibacteriota bacterium
GCTCATTCCACGTCAAATGTTTGAGGTGGCAATACAAGCCGCTATCGGAAGTAAGATTATTGCGCGCGAGACAATAAGCGCCATCCGGAAAAATGTATTGGCAAAGTGCTACGGCGGCGATATTTCACGAAAACGAAAACTTCTTGAAAAACAAAAAGAAGGTAAAAAACGTATGAAACAAGTAGGTTCTGTTGAAATACCACAGGAAGCGTTTTTAGCTGTGCTTTCAATTGAAAAATAATATTAATTTTTAAAACAATATAATGGCTGAACTTAAAAATCAGAACGGAAATAATAAACCAAATTTTGATAAGAAGAAAAAGAAGTCCAAACCACGCGAATATTTTGATGCATTAGTCTTTGCCGCAATAGTGGCATTTATAATAAAAGTGTTCCTTTTTGAAGCATACAGAATCCCGACAGGATCGATGGAAAATACTTTACTAGTAGGTGACTTTCTGCTAGTAACTAAATTCACTTACGGTGCTACAACTCCAAGGAATATACCATTTACAGATATCAGGGTTCCCTATGTAAAACTGCCCGGTTTTAAGGAGCCAAAACTAGGCGATATTATCGTTTTTGACTTCCCGGGAGACAGGGATGAAAAGATTTCAAAAGAGGTATTAAATTATATTAAAAGATGTGTCGGTTTACCCGGGGATTCGATAAAGGTGGTAAATAAAGTCCTATATAATAACGGGGCGGCATTCCCGAATCCGCCTAATTCGAAGTTCATATCCCCTCTTCAGACGGCTAATATGACAAACCCAAGGATATTCCCGAAAGGCTCGGGCTGGAATGAAGATAATTACGGACCGATTAGAGTACCGAAAGAAGGAGATAAGATAAAAATAGATTCTACCAATTTCGAAGGCTGGAAAATGTTTGTGACTAAGGAAGGAAGAAAAATAGAATTACGTGGAGATAAAAAAGTATATGTTGATGATCAGGTTTTAACGGACGGAATGTACACCGTAAAAAGAGATTATTTATTTATGATGGGTGATAACAGGAATAATTCACTCGACAGCCGTTTCTGGGGCTTTATGCCGAGGGAAAATGTAGTCGGTGAAGCATTTATGATATACTGGTCGTGGGATGCAAATATAGGATTTAATGAGTTCTTCAAGCTGCTCGGCTCAATCCGCTGGGACAGATTAGGACATTTGATAAGGTAGGAAAATTTTAAATATAATTGTAAAACAAAACGGAGTCTAATAGACTCCGTTTTTGTATATTATTTTCCAAAGTCTCTTGAGTTAAAACCGAAATATATTCCAAGTCCTCCGTACGCTTCTTTGCTCAAACCCACTTTGAGTATAAGACCTGCATAATCTTTATATAATTTTAATTTTATTTCTCCAGCAGCTTTTAAATAAAGTCCATTATCGTTATTATTAAGCTTACTCGTACTACTATGAATTGTAAAACCGGGGCACAAATTTACCTCGGCATATTTTCCGCTGATTGATAATTTTCCAAGTAAATCAATATCAGTAAATGGCGAGCCTTCTTCCGGTCCACCTGGCGTACCTTTGTTAAAATAATCCAAGCCAAGTCTCACTCCCAAATAATTCTCAGCATCAATATCATAAAAGTTGACATCGAAGGAACCACTCAAAGTATTAACGAAAAACAAGCTTGTAACATCTACCTGTGCGTCATAACCAATATCAGGACTGTTTTGAGGAAAAACAATATTTACAGATATAAATAGGAAAAAGAAAACGAGAAGTGTATTTTTGACCATATTTATTTAAATTAGAAATTAAATTCAAATGTAATGAAAAAGATTAATCCTGAATAGTGTCGGGAGATAACTCCCGACACCAGAGGAATATATATTTAATTATTTCTTATTCTTATCGATAAGCTTTTTTCGTGTATATGGAATCAATCCGCCTGCCTCTACTATAGCTCTGCGGGCTTCGGGAAGAGGAACTATATTGAATGACTTCCCTGTCGTTTTATTCACTACTTTGTTGTTTTCAACCACAACATCATCACCTACTTTTGCGTCCAAATCGGGACAGGTAATTAAATTAAGTCCGAGATTAATTGAATTCTGCAAAAATATTCTTGCGAAGTTTTTTGCAATTACAATTAATCCGTGTCCGAGGATTGTCGAAGCAGCCTGTTCGCGTGATGAACCGCATCCGAAATTGTTATCTGCTATTAAAACAGAATTTTTCCATTCGCCGCTATTGAGATTTTTATTGAGCTCTGCATAATCTGCAAAGCAGAATTGCGGTGTTTCTGTCGGCAATACTGTTGCCATGTATCTTCCGGGATAGATTGCATCGGTTGAAATATCGTCACCGAATTTATATACTACTTTTGCCATAATTAAAATCCTCCAATCGCAGGTTCGGTAAGTTCGCCTTTAAGTGCGCTTGTTGCCGCAACTGCAGGAGAGCAGAGATAAACTTCCGCTTTTGGATTACCCATTCTGCCTTTAAAATTTCTGTTAGTTGTTGAAAGTGCAACTTCCCCGTCGCCGAGCGCGCCCTGGTGGACGCCAAGACAGCATCCGCATCCGGGATTCATAATAACTGCGCCTGAATCTGCAAATATTTCGAGATAACCTTTTTTCATTGCGNNTGCAACTTTCTTTCCTTTCATTATTTTTGCTGCTATTTCGAGGTCATCTATTCTTCCGTTCGTGCAGGAACCGATTACTATCTGGTCAATGTGTTTCTTTTCGACTTCGTTAATTGATTTTACATTATCAACTGTATGCGGACAGGCAATCATTGGTGTCAGTTCGTTAGCATTGATTTCAACGACCTGACAATACTTTGCATCGCTATCAGGCAAAACGAAATTTAATTTTTCTGTTATACCTGCTGCTTTAAGGTATCTTTCGGTTTCAACATCTGCCGGAACTATGCCTGCCGTTGCGCCTGCTTCGACAGCCATATTGCTGAGTACAAGCCTTCCCGACATGGACATATTCGAAATTACTTCTCCGTGGAATTCGAGTACTTTAAAATTTGCACCCTGTGCGGATATTTTTCCGATTATATAAAGAATAAGGTCTTTTGGATATACATTAGCAGGAAGTTTTCCATTAACAACTATTTTTATTGTTTCCGGGACTTCAACATTTAATACATTTCCAAGTGTCCATACGCTTGCCATTTCTGTTGCGCCTATTCCGAATGCAAATGCACCGAAAGCTCCGTGCGTTGTTGTATGGCTGTCCGTGCCTACTACAACGTATCCNNCCCGGTCTTATATATCCGTATTCAGCAAGAATCTGGTGGCAGATACCGCCTTCATCCGAGCGGATATCGTGGAATTTTCTGATTTTATTGAATCTAACAAAATCGCGTATCTTTTTTTGATTTGTAGCTGTCTTAGAACTTTCTGCCGGAACCCTGTGGTCAAATATTATTGCAATATTATCGGGATTCCAGACTTTCGGTTCAAGACCTGTTCCCTGGTACACTTCGTTAAACTGGTTTATAACGAGTGCGGCATTCTCGTGAGACATTGCAACATCAACAGCGGGTTCAAGCACATCGAAGGCTTTAACCGATTTTTGATTTGTTGCCCGGGCGAGAATTTTTTCAACGATGGTCATTCCCATTGTCTTTTTTCTCCTATTTGATTGTTTATATTTTTAATAATTAAATTTCAATTTTAATAAACTCTAAATTCGAAATCCTAAATCCTAAACAATTTCTAATTCCTAAATCTCAATTGTTGATAATTTATAATTTAGTATTTGTTTTGAAATTAGAGATTAGAATTTAGAGATTCTATACTATTTTATCTAATTTAAACTTTTCAAAATCATCAATACTATATCCCAACTCAATCAAAATATCTTTAGTATGCTCTGAAAGCGTTGGCGGCGGAGCATCTACATCACCTTCTGTTTTATCGAACTTTGCAGTAAGGTTGAATACTCTTATTTTTCCTACATTCGGTGTTTCTATTTCCTGCAATGCTTTTCTGTGCGTAACCTGCGGCTGATGCAAAGCGGCATCGAGAGAAAGTATTTCACCCGATGGAATTCCCTTCTCATTAAGCGCATCACACCAGAATGAAGTTTCTTTCTCTTTTAATTTAACTTCAATTAAAGGAGTCAATGCTTTACGGTTCTTTTTCCTGTTATCTCTTTTCTGAAATCTTTCATCGGTTTTTAATTCCGGCACCCCGACTACATCACATAAATTTTCCCATTGCTCCTGTTTATTTGCGGCAATATTTATGTATCCGTCTTTTGTGACGAAAGTGCCGGACGGAGCAGCGGTCAGATTATCATTTCCCATTAGCACAGGATGCTTTCCGCCGATTAATAGATTCGCAGCAACCCATCCCATCAGTGGCATTATTGAATCGAGCATAGCTATATCAATGAACTGTCCTTCGCCTGTCTTTTCCATGTGATAAAGTGCGGACATTATTGCAAATGCAGCGTTCATTCCGCCTACCGTATCGCAGACAGGAAATCCGCAGCGGAGAGGATTCAAAGTTTCATCACCATTGATAGCCATAACACCGCTTAAACCCTGAATAATCTGGTCGTATGCAGGTTTAAAGGCATCGGGACCTGTTTGTCCGAATCCGGAGATAGCGCAATATACAAGTTTCGGATTTATTTCACTTAATACTTTATAGGATAATCCAAGTCTTTCCATTACACCCGGTCTGAAATTTTCCACAAGAACATCTGCAGTCTTTACAAGTTTTTTAAAAATCTCTTTTGCAACGTCACCTTTTAAATTTAAAGTAAATGATTTTTTATTTGAATTCTGGGCAAGAAAACTCGTGCCCATATTTTTATCGTTTAATTCCTGAACGTTACCAAGTTTTCTTGCGAGGTCACCTCCATTTGGATTTTCGATTTTAATTACTTCAGCACCCATCAATGCCAGATGCAGAGTTGCAAAGGGACCGGCAAGAACGTTGGTCATGTCAAGAACGCGTATTCCGTTTAAAATCTTCATGTTTATTATTTAAAATTAATTTTTGTAAAAGAATTCAGAAGTTATGAAGTTAAGAAGTTAAGATGTTTTTGCTCTTTAACTTCTTTAACTTCTTTTAACTTCTTAACTTCTCATTTTAATGTCCCTACTTTTAATAATTTCGAAGGCATCTCCCGGGCAAAGAACTTTTCTGCTTCCTTCGAAACCTCGAGTATTTTTTGTAAATCAATATCGTTTCTTAAATCCATCCTGTTAAACATATTCACCAAATCCTCCGTGCATACATTTCCGCTGGCTTTTGCTGTGAAGGGGCATCCGCCGAGACCTGCAAATGCTGATTCGAAATATTTTACACCAAGAATGTAAGCAGTATAGCAGTTTGCAATTCCGAGTCCGTAAGTATCGTGAAAATGAACCGCGATATTTACATCATCAGATTTCTTATATATCTCGGTTATTAATCTTTCGACCTGTGCAGGATGTGCGTGACCAGCAGTATCAGCAAGGCTTATCATTGTAATTCCGTTTTCAAGATATTTTTCGATTATTCCGATTACTCTTTCCTCCGGAATTTTTCCTTCAAATCCGCAGCCGAAAGCAGACTGAACGGATACCTGAACTTTTTTTCCCGCTGACATTGCAGTTTTTGCAGTAGCAATGATTCTATCGAGTGCTTCAAGAGTTGACATACCCGTGTTCTTTTTGCTGTGAGTATCGCTTGCTGATACTCCCATGCAAAACATTTCTACACCGCACGCCATTCCCCTTTCAAGTCCTTTTTCGTTTAATACAAGTCCTGATAAAATAACTTTTTCAGGTTTATTTCCGGGCTGTGTAAAATGCTTGAAGAGAGCATCTGTATCAGCCATTGTAGGCACTTTTACGGGATGGACGAACGAACCAACCTGTATAATATCAATACCGGTTTTTAAAAGTTCATCAATCCATTTTATTTTTGTTTCAGTCGGAACGATTTGCTGTTCGACCTGTAAGCCGTCTCTCATTCCCACTTCGTGAATTTTTATTTCATTCATATAATTATTTTAAATAAATAAAGACGCAGTACCGCAATAAAAAATATTACGGTACTAAAGTCTCCTAATAAAATTAATTTAGATTTTATCCGCTATGGCTTTTGCCATATCGAGTGTGGTATTGCTTCCGCCCATATCATAGGTTCTGCATTTACCTTCTTTAATCACTTCTGCAGTAGCTTTTTCAATGGCTTCGCCTTTTTTAGTTTCACCAAGCCAATCGAGCATCATTTTTGCAGACAATATAGTTGCAATCGGATTCACCTTATACATTCCTGCATATTTAGGAGCGGAACCGTGTGTAGGTTCGAATACTGCAAGCTTTTCGCCTATATTTCCCGAACATCCGAATCCAAGTCCGCCGACCATCTGAGCGCATAAATCGGAAATAATGTCTCCGAATAAATTTGTTGCAACAATTACATCATAATTTTTCGGATTCTTTAAAAGCCACATTGTCATTGCATCGATGTTTGCATCATCCATTTGGATTTCAGGAAAATCTTTTCTGACTTCTTTTGCTGTTTCAAGAAAAAGTCCGTCTGTTGCACGAACTACGTTTGCTTTATGCACGACGGTGACTTTTTTTCTTTTAAATTTTCTTGCGAATTCAAATGCTGCTCTTATGATTCTTTCGGAACCCTTGCGTGTATTGATTCTGCAGGATATTGCATATTGGTCTAAGGGAATATCTTTGAATGCGGCAAATGGTTTTGAAATATCTTTTAAAACGTCTGCTAATTCTTTTGGTACCGGGTTAAATTCAACTCCGCAATATAAACCTTCAGTATTTTCTCTGAATATTACTAAATCTATATCGTTTCTGTTGTAATAATTTAATGGATTTCCGTCATACGCCTTGCAGGGTCTGAGGCAGGTTGATAAATCGAAAAGCTGTCTCATCCTTACTATCGGTGAACGATAGACGAGACCTTTATTCTGTAATTCAGGGACCAACTCTGCATTGGCTGCTTTTACCGGTTTCGATGTAATAGCACCGAACATTGCGGCGTTAACATTTCCTAATAAATCCTGAGTCCTTTGCGGGAATGCATCACCTTCTTTGCACCAGAATTCCCATCCGATGTCACCGTGAATGTATTCTGCATCAAGTTTGATTTTATCGAGGACTATCTTTGCGGCTTCTAACACT
>PMIW01000228.1 GCA_003158365.1 Ignavibacteriota bacterium
GAGGTATCTATTATATAAGGCAAGTTCTTCCTTTTTTATTTATAAACAACAGTTTTAAATATAAAGTTTTATATAAGATTCATATAATTATATAATTTCAAAGAGTGTTTCAAAAAATACGAATATTGTCTTTCAATAAAGAATAATATTGATTATGATTTTTTTTATAAGTAATTTTAATTATAAATTGGCGTATAAATTATTTACTTTTAATTAAAAAAGTGAGAATTTTTAATATAATTTTATTAAAATTAAAAACAATAATTATATTCTATAATTACCTCGAAAATGAAAAAATTTAACGGATTATATATTTTTGCATTACTGTTTTTATTTTTCAATTCTCATAGTTTAATAGCTCAAAGTCCAGATAAAAAAAATCCCAATCATAATATTGTAAATAAATACATAAAAAATACTGTTTTTAATAATAATTATAATTACCACAAACCTATTGATTCCCTTGTTGCAAGAAAACTTGCTGAATGGCAAAAATTAAAATTCGGTTTGATGATGCATTGGGGTCCCTATACACAATGGAACATTATTGAATCCTGGACACTTTGTTCCGATCCTACCTCCCCCTGGAATACAAGAACTGGTCCATATGCTGAAGATTACGACTCATATAAAACTGCTTACGAAAACTTACAACATACTTTCAATCCTTATTTATTAAATCCCAACGATTGGTCGATTGCCGCATCTAATGCAGGCATGAAATATCTCGTTTTTACAGTGAAACATCTTGATGGATTCTGTATGTATAGTTCTAATTTAACAAATTATAATATTTCCGACACAAGTTGCCCATTTCACTCCGATCCGAGAAATAATATTGCAAATGTAGTTTTTAATGAGTTCCGATCAAAAGGATTCTTTATTGGGATGTACTATTCGAAAGCAGATTGGTATTGCCGTGATTACTGGTGGAAAGCATTTGCAACACCTGGAGTCAGAGTTAATTACACTCCTCAGACTTTTCCGGAAAAATGGGCAAAATATGTACAGTATATACATAATCAGATAAATGAGCTGATGACAACCCTGGGAAGAGTTGATATTATTTGGCTTGACGCTTGTTGGGTGAATCCACTTGATAACAATCAAAATATTCAAATTAGTCAAATTGCTCAAATCGCAAGAACAGCACAACCTGGACTTATAATGGTAAATAGGTATCTTGAAGAGTATGAAGATTATCTTACGCCTGAAGAAAAAATGCCGGAAAATCCAATTGACTATCCTTGGGAATTATGTATGCCAATCGGACATGTTTGGGCACATATCGTCGAAGATTCTTTATTTTATAAGTCAACCGATTCTATCATACATACACTTGCCGAAGTAGCAGGTAAAGGAGGAAATTTATTATTAAATATTGCCCCTAATCAATACGGACAATGGCACTATAAAGCATACACCAGATTAACCGAAATTGGAAATTGGATGAATATTAACGGTTCTGCTATTTATGAAACAATACATACCATGCCATTTAGAGAAAACAATATTTTCTTTACTCTTAAAGGTGATACGACTTTTGCACTGTATCTTAAATACGATAACCAGACTACGATGCCGGCACAAATTTCCTGGTCTTCACATTTGCCATATTTAAATACTAATATTTATTTGTTAGGATATCCTTTACCTTTAAATTATACTGTGATACAAAATGCAGTTTATGTAAACATTCCACCCGAACTTCAGAATAATCCACCGTGCAGACACGCCTGGGTTTTTAAGATAGTCAATAGAAGTCCGATGATTTTTGGTAATAGAAACGAAATAAAATTACCGGACAAATATGTTTTATATCAAAATTATCCAAATCCTTTTAATCCAACAACAACAATAAAATTTGACTTACCATCTTTCCATAATAAATTATTGAAACCTGTACAATTGAAGATTTATGACATTCTCGGAAGGGAAATTAAAATGCTTGTAAATGAATTCCTTGAACCTGGAACGTATAGCATCAAATTCAAAGGTAAAGATTTTCCGTCTGGGATTTATTTTATGGAACTGAAAACAAGTGATTATTCTGAGACAAGAAAACTGGTTTTAGCAAAGTAAACACTTTTTTGTTTATATACTCATTTTTGGGGAATATTATTACCTTTTCAATTAATAATCTTCAAAATAGGCTGGAAAGAAACGCTTTTATAAAGAATTAATTATAATTTGATTATATTTTTTTTGTTTTTCTGATTAAATAATATTTAAATAGCCCGATTTATCAAAACATCGGGTTTTTTATTTGTGCTGTTTTAATATATTAAACAGGTTAAATTATTGTATGTTTTTTGAAACAATTTTGATAAAACCGGGTTTAAAATATAAATCAATTAAATTATGAAAAAGTATAACAATATCTCAATCGGATTTCTGGCTTTGACTATAATTTTATTCATTAACATAAATATCTACCCTCAGGATAATTTTAAAGTAAGTAAAGATTATGAATCATTTTATAATATCATAAAATCCGGCAATGCCGCATCCATTAATAAAATTTCATGGCTGGAAAAATATTCACTCGTTGAAAAAAGCCTTGTAAGCGTAACGCCTGTTACCTTTCCCGATTCCGCTTATAAAATTACATTTGAAATCGTTGACCTTGTTAAAGGAAAATATAACAGCTCCTTCGATGAGGGTTCTGTTCTGGGATTTATGGTTGAAAATTGCGAATCATTTAAAAATAAATATGGAGATTTTATTAATACCTCCTGCTGGCTTTATGCGGATAATCCCGAAGATGCTCTCGGTATCGTAAAAAGCGGAATTAATTTTGAGGTTGACCAGAAATATGCGATTGAAGGAGAACTGGTAAATGTATTTAATAGAATATGTAATGTTGATAATCATAAACCGCGTCCCGTAAAAAAACCCGCAGTGTATCTTTATCCCGCAGAAAATATGAATGTAAGCGTTAAAGTTGAAGTTAACGGCAAACTGACCCTCACAGAACCGCCTTATGAAAACGGCTGGAACGTAAGCGCAACACCGGAAGGATTAATTGACAATAAGTACGATTACCTTTTCTACGAAGCTAACCTGAACAAAATTGAACTTCCGGAAGAAGGATGGATTGTCGAATTTAAAAACCTTGAAAAATGGCTCGATGAATATCTGCCGCAATTAGGATTAAACACAAAAGAAAAAGACCAGTTCAAAGAATACTGGCTTAAAAACTTAAGAAAATCAAAATACTACGAAATAAAACTTCTCGATAAAAAATTCCTCGAAGATAATATGAAACTGATTATTTCGCCCAAACCGCAATCTGTTCTCCGGCTGAATTTTTACTTCAAACCGGTATCGGAAGACAGAAAAATTACACATCCTGTCATTACTAAATTCGACAGAGATGGCTTTACAGTTGTCGAATGGGGCGGAATTAATGAAGGTGATTTGAAAATTATTCCCTGAAATATATTTTCAATAACATCATCTTCACTTTTTCACGCCTGGTAATTATTGCGTATTTGACAATATATTTGCAAATTGAACTAATGTGATGTAAAAACAGTTTATATTCACATACTTCATTGTATATATTTTTTACAGTTGGTAATTTTCTGTATTACTATTTAATTAATTAAATTCTTATAATATGATAAAAGCAAAAGGATATGCAGCACAATCTGCAAAAAGCAATTTAGCTCCCTGGAATTTTCAAAGACGCGAAGTCGGACCTCACGATGTACAGTTTGATATTTTATTCTGCGGTGTATGCCACTCAGACCTGCACCAGGTTAAAGATGAGTGGGGCGGCTCGATTTTCCCCATGGTTCCGGGACATGAACTTGTCGGTAAAGTAATAAAAGTAGGCGAGCACGTGAAAAAATACAAAGCGGGCGATCTTGTCGGGGTCGGATGCATGGTGGATTCCTGCAGAACCTGCGATAACTGCAAAGAAGGTCTCGAACAGTTTTGCTCAAACGGTAACATTATGACTTATAATGGTTACGAGAAAGATAAAAAAACTCCTACGTACGGCGGATACTCAAATACAATTGTCGTAAACGAAGATTTTGTTTTGCGTGTATCGGAAAAATTAAATCTCGCCGCAGTTGCACCACTGCTCTGCGCAGGTATTACAACTTATTCTCCGCTAAGACACTGGAAAGTCGGCAAGGGTCATAAACTTGGTGTTGTAGGACTCGGAGGTCTCGGACACATGGCTGTAAAATTCGGAGCATCATTCGGCGCGGAAGTTACAGTGTTGAGTTCATCGGCTAAGAAAAAAGAAGACGCATTTAAATTAGGCGCACATAAATTCGTTGTAACATCAGATGAAGAACAGTTTAAAAATGTTACCGGTTATTTCGATTTTATACTCGATACCGTTTCTGCTAAGCACGATTATAATTCATATTTAACATTGCTTAAAGCAAACGGAGTTCATATATGTGTCGGTGCTCCTCCTGCACCTGCGGAAATATCGGCGTTCAATTTAATAATGCAAAGAAGAAGCCTTGCAGGCTCTCTAATCGGCGGCATCCCCGAAACTCAGGAAATGCTTGATTACTGCGCCGAGCATAACATCGTATCCGAAATCGAACTGATAGATATAAAAGATATTAACACAGCCTACGAAAGAATGCTGAAAAGTGATGTCCGCTACCGCTTCGTGATTGATATTGCGACTTTGTAAATACAGAAAAACCTTATAAAATGCGTTCCTGAATTTATATTTTGGAACGCATTTTTTTACTCGTTCCTATCGCGCGCTTAATGCGTCCCGATATGTCGGGACTCCTGCGTGGGAATGCAACCCCTTTGTCATCCCGGCTCTCACCCCCATTGTCATCCCGGAATGCTTTAGTCCGGGATCTCGTTCTTTACATCACGTTACCAAGCCCCGATCGAAGATGTTGAAAATCCGCTGAGTGGACGCCGTGGCGGATGTGCTATCCTCTAAGAAAATTTTCCCCCTTGATTTTTAATTTTATTACCCATATATTAATATGGTGTACTATGTTCTTTGACAACTTCGAGGTATGGTTTCTGAAATCAAATTTAAGCAATCCGCCGCGGCGAACAGCAAAACAACAAGAACAACGTTTCCGATGATTTTATTTCCCTTAGGTGAAGTTCAGGTGAAGTAAAATACCAAAAAAAGTTCACCTTTTTCTTAAAAAGTTACACCGAACTGGTTTTAAAGTGCTGTTTTTTAGCTAAAAATCGAGAAGTACCACAAAAGTACTACAAAAGTACTACACTTTTTTTTCACTTTTAAGATATGCCGTTTTTTGCTTGTTTTTCAAGAAGTGATACAAATGTGATACAAAAGTGATACACTTTTTTTTCATTTTATATCTTTAAAAATTGTTACATCTTATTGAAATTCTAAACCGAAAAAGTCTAAATGAAAAAATATTTAATTATAACTCTTCTGTTTCTTTTTGTTCTGCCCGGGTATTCGCAGGATTCTGACAACGAAAATATTAAGGATGTTACTATTCTTCACTGGAACGATTTCCACGCAAGAAACACGGCATATAAAATTAACAAAAAAGATTCTACGGGTCAGCAGGTACAGGTATTCGTGGGCGGCACTTCGAGCATGCTCGGATATATTAATAAATACAGGGATAATAAAACCCTTTTGCTGAACGGCGGTGATGATTTCCAGGGAACACCTATTTCTTCAATCACGAGAGGTTATTCCCAGATTGAACTTCTGAATCTTTATAAACTCGATGCATTTGTTCTTGGAAACCACGACTTCGATTACGGTATGTACTCTCTCGATTCTGCTCTAAAGGGTGCAAATTATGAATTCCTCGCCGCGAATCTTGCATATAAAGGAAAAACAAAAACATTTGCCAAGCCTTATCTGATTAAAAATATAAACGGGATTAAAATAGGAATTATAGGTGTATCCCCGATGGACCTGATGACACTTACTCTTCCGAAAAATGTTTCGGATATTCAAATGCTAAATACCGATTCGGCAATCGCAGCGGATATTACTATTCTTAAAAAAGAAAAATGCAATCTTATTATACTTCTCTCGCACAACGGCGAAGACAGGGACAAGGATTTTGCGGAAAAATTTCATAAAGATATCGATATTATTATCGGCGGACACTCACATACTCCGATTTTCAGACCCGAAATAGTCGACGGTGTATTAATCTGCCAGGCAGGCTCTTACGGCAGGTGGCTCGGTAAACTGGATATTAAAGTCGATATAAAAAAAGATACCGTAGTTAAATACTTCGGAAAACTTTACGAAACAATTTTCGATTCTGCAGTTTATGATAAGCCCGCGGAAGAAAAAGTCGAAAAGATGATTGCCTCAATCGAACCCGAAATGAAAAGACCTATCGGAACACTGCTTTCCGACTGGAAGAAAAATAATCTCGGGCAGTGGGAAACAGATGCTATCAGGGAAAAACTTCAGACCGATATCGCATTTTTAAATTCAGGCAGCATAAGAAAAACTATGATAAAAGGTGATATAACGGTCGGTGATGTCTGGGAAATTAACCCGTTCGGAAACTCGATGATGAAATTTTCCGTTACGGGAAAAACACTGAAGAAAATGATTGCAAACAGCATAAGAATGTCATCCAAAGGAAAAGACAATCCCGAGTACGATAATATTCTTTTGTCGGGTATATATGTCGAGTTTTATTCGAAGAATATAACACCCGAATCCGATGACTTCATTACCAAAATCACTGTAGGCGGCAGCGACCTGAACGAAAATAATAATTACTCGGTTTCAACTAACAATTACACTGTATCACAGCTGAAAAAATACTTCGGTGAGATCCCGGAGGAAATAAAAGCCGAAGACACAAATATCCTGGACCGCGACCTGATTATCGAAGCCGTTCAGAAACAAAAGGAAATAAATTCCGTATTTGAAAAGAGAATCATTGATAAGAGTACAGAGCAGTAATTATTTAATAAATTATAATAAATACCGAATAAATGGCAGAAGAAAGAATCGTACATTGCGTTAAGCTTGACAAGGATTTGCCGGGTCTTGCAAAACCTCCCATTCCCGGTGAAACGGGTCAAATGGTTTTTGATAATGTTTCAAAAGAAGCATTCAAAATGTTTCTCGATTATTTTAAAATGGTAATAAATGAATACAGGCTGGACCTGACTTCTCCCGAATCCGATAAAATTTTCGAAGACCAGATGAAAGAATTTTTCTTCGGAAAAGGGGGGAAACTGCCCGAGCAATACAGACCTGAAAATTAAAAAAAAGTAACTTTGTTCTTATGAGCAAATATACAGACCTGACTTACGAGTTCGATAAATATCTCGACCTTTCAAAGGGAGATGCCTACAATCTCCACAGGGACGAAAAAAATATTGTAATATTAAGAAGGCTATCCATAGTACTGGTAATTGTATTTGGAATTACCTTAATTGTGTCGATGGCACAAAAAGGAATTCTGCACGCTGCCACATTTTGCTATCTGATAATTTTTCTTGCCGTTTTTGTTTTTTTAATTGTTTACAAAAAAAGAGTAAATCTATCCAACATCCGCAGGTATCTTTTTATTGCTCTTGTGACAATAATAATAGCCAGAACATCGATTGAGGTAATTAAAAAAATCAGCCTGACCGCTGATGAAAGAAAAGCTAATGTCGAAAAAGTCGAGAAAGTAAAAAAAGATTTTGAAATTGATATCAGCGAAGACCAGGTTGATTCGGAAAATGCCGCTTCTCTTGTTTTTTTCTTCTGCCTGATGATTGTTTTTTTCAAATTATCCAGAAATGAAATTGTACAGCTTTTCACTGTGGCTTTCGGAATACCTATTATCACAGAACTTCTGGTTTATAATAATTTTTCGGTTTGGGATAAAGCTGCAAGCCTTATGATCGCATTAATCTTTTTCGTTTTTGCCTATTCGGCAGAAACAAAGAGAAAGAGAAAGTTTCTTGCACAACTCGATACTTATTCCAGGAGGCATACAGAAACTCACAGGATGAAGAAGGAACTCGACTATGCACGGGAAATTCAGCTTTCTATGCTTCCTTCGGGCGAAGCACATTTCGGCGATCTGGAAATCGCGGCTACCTCAGTGCCGACATACGAAGTCGGCGGAGATTATTTCGACTACTTCAAAATATCCGAAAACCTGATTGGTGTTTTTATATGCGATGTATCGGGACACGGTGTTGCAAGCGCGCTTCTGCTCTCCGGATTGAGAAGCTGCATGCACCTGATTCTCGAAGATACTACAAATCCGAAAGAAGTCTTTATCAAACTCAACAGGATGATAAGAAAAACCCAGAATAAAAAAATGTTTGTAACCGCAGTGTTTGCTCTCATAGACCTCGAGAAAAACACCTGTTCTCTTTTTAATGCGGGACATCTTCCCCCGTATAAAATTTCAGGTGACTCGAAGGAACTCTTCAAAATAAAAAGACACGGCATTACTCTGGGCGCAGTAGATGATATTTCACAGGATATGGGAGATACAGAAGTGATATTTGAATTTAAGAAAAACGATAAACTTGTTTTATATACGGATGGTGTCAGCGAGGCAATGAACTCAGGCAAAAACGAGTATGGATTTGAAAAACTCGAATCGTTCCTTAATTCTAATGCAGATAAATGTCCAAAGGAATTATTGAAATCTCTTCTCGATGATGTTGGTAAATTTACAAGCGATACCGAGCAAAAAGACGACATGTCGATTATGATACTGGGAAGAAAAACGGTAAGTAATTAAGTTATTTTGATATTCAGTTTTTGGTAGAATCCGTAATCATAAATAATATAATAAATATTTTACTGACTGTTGCTCTTTTTCACCTCCTTATACCTGAAACATAAATTCAGATGGTCATTCACCATACCCGCCGCCTGCTTGAAGGCAAAGCATACCATAGAGCCGACAAAAAAAATCTTCTAACCTTTTTACCGGTCGGATTGAACAAATAAATCCCGAAAAAGAAAAATGCGACTTTTAATGTCTTAAAGCGTCATCTTATTTAATGAGATTTCATTTTCTTAATGGAACTTCAAATTAATATAAAATCGGAGAAAAATCACAAATGAAAAAATTTGCAGTAAATTTATTTATCATAACAATAATTTCTTTACTCATTGCAAATAAAGTATTTGTTCAAACGGTCGATGAGTTGAAAATTAACCCTTTACAATTCATTTCTTTAAAAGAAGTACGAAACATTACAAATACTTTAGGAAATGAACTTTTCCCGGGATACGATTTCACAAAAATGCCGTCGCTTTTTTACAGACCAAAAGTACAAGAGCTGCTTATTAATTATCCTCATAAGCCCGCAGGGTTCTCAATGTATAAAGGATTCAATCCTCTATCAGATGAAATGATTTATGCCAGAAATGATTCGACGGTTTTCACTATCGATGACCAGAATACAAGCACGCAAATAGAAGGAATAGATGTTCTTGTAGTAGCGGATTACTTTTCCGGTATGAGAAACAAAATCGGAGATATTGTAAGGAATCGGGATAAGGAATTTATTTCCACCTGGCTGGATGAATGGAGTTTTATTCCATCGCCTTATAATGAAATCAGGACAATGTTGCACGAAGGAATTCATGTCTATCAAACCCAAAAAGCCCCGGATAAATTTGCTAACGAATCTGTGGTTTCCGCTTACCCATTGCTTGACCCGATAAATAATTCTCTTTATGTATTAGAAGGTAATATTTTGCGTGATGCAATTCTAACCGAATCTCCGGCAGTAAAACGGGAAAAAATCAATGAGTTTGTAGCAATCCGTACTTATCGCCAGTCTTTATTAAAAAAAGAAATGGTAGAATATGAAAATCTGAATGAATATGTAGAAGGACTGGCTAAATATATCGAATATAAATTTTTGAATGTCGGTGAAAAAGTACAGCCGATAAAAGAGATGTATTACGAAAACGGTTTCAAAGGATATAAAGGAGTTTTATCTGCAATATTTAAAGATGAAATTGAAGATATGGTAAAAATTGTATCTGTAAGCGATAACCGCTTTGGAAACAAATATGGCACCGGACCGATGCGATTCAGATTATATTTTTCAGGAGCCTGCCAGGCATTATTACTTGATTACGTGATGCCGGAATGGAAAACAAAAATTTTCAATGATGGTGTTTATTTGTGTGATTTACTTAAAAGCTCCGTAAAACTAAGCGAACAGGAAATAAAAGAATACACCGAAAAAGCAAAGAATAATTATAACTACAATCAAATATATAACGAAAAAAAGGATTTCGAAACCGATGGAAAAAACAAGATTCAGGAAAAGCTAAATGCAATTTTGGACACCAAAAATACTTTAATAACCATTTCATATTCTAAATATCCCGAGATAAAAGGTATGTCGTACACTCCTTTTGGTGTCACACAAGTCAGTGAGAAATCAGCTATTTACGATATGGTACCTGTTATTGTGCTATTCGATAAAAACAAAAAACTAACGATGAAAAAGATTATTCCTGTTTACATCGATGAAAAAAAGAATGAAATTACTTTTGAAGTTAAAACTCCTGCTTCAGACCTGGAATTGCTTTCAGGAAGCATACTGGAAACGGATGAATTTATATTGTCAAATATGGACTTCGAAATTAAAAAAGAAAATAGTCACGTTTTTATTCAACTTAAATAGAACAATATTTTTATTTTTATTTTTCCTTCACTCCCTTATACCTGAAGCAGAAATTCAGGTGGTCATTCACCATTCCCGCCGCCTGCATGAATGCGTAGCAGATTGTCGAGCCTACAAATGAAAATCCCCGTTCCTTTAAATCCTTGCTCATTGCATCAGACTCCTTCGATTTAACCGGCATTTTTTTCAGGTCGGATAAATTGTTATCGATTGTTTTACCGCCAGTGAACTGCCAGATATATTTATCGAAACTACCGAATTCCTTTTTTATTTTCATAAAAGCTTTTGCATTTTGCACAGTCGCATTAATCTTCATTTTATTTCTGATTATTCCTGCATCATTTAAAAGTCCATTAATTTTTTTCGAATCATATTTGGCAATTTTACCTGCATTGAAATTATCAAATGCTTTTTTGAAATTTTTTCTTTTGTTAATAATCGTATTCCAGCTCAGTCCAGCCTGGAATGCATCCAGTATGATATATTCAAACAATTTCCTGTCGTCATGGAGAGGAATTCCCCATTCTTCATCGTGGTAATTTATCATTAACGGATTTGTAGATGTCCACGGACAGCGTCCTATTTCTTTTTTTGTTTTCATTTGGTAAATTTGATAAATTAGTCATAATAAAAATATAAATTTGAGCGCTTAAATTTTAGTCATAATTTATTATTTTGTAACAATTGAGAGAGCAATTGAAATACGACAATCTAATAATATTTTATTTATCGGGAACCGGTAATGCTCTGAATGCAGCGAGATGGATGATTGAAGCCGCATCCGAAAAAGGCGCAAAGACATTCCTTTACCCCATTGACAGAAAGAAAAAAATTGAACTTCCCGAATTAAACGGAAAAACTATGCTGGGATTCTGCTATCCTACGCACGGCTTTGCTCCCCCGTGGTCAATGATTAAGTTTTTTTTAGATTTCAAAAATTTAAGAATTGTGATTTTTTCCTTTTAAATACAAGAGGAGGATTAAAATTTTCTAAATTATATTTTCCCGGAATAAGCGGCATTGCTCAAATTTTACCTGTCTTGATTTTATTAATTAAGAGATTCCGGCTTGCAGGATTGATGCCGATGGACCTGCCTTCTAACTGGATTTCAATTCATCCGGGGCTTACACAAAAAGCAACAGAAGAAATAACATTACGGCGGAAAATTAAATTTAAAAAGTTTTCGGAAAATCTGCTCAACAAAGGAAAAAGTTACAGCTATAAAGTTTTTCTTTATTTACCAGTTGATTTATTCGTCGCACCCATCAGCTTAATGTATTTATTTGTCGGAAGATTTATAATTGCAAAATCATTTATGGCTGCATCCGATTGCGGAGATTGCAGATTGTGCATTGATAATTGCCCAGTGGGTGCGGTTGTAATGAAAGACAACCGGCCTTACTGGAGTTTTAAATGTGAAAGCTGTATGAGGTGCATAAGCACCTGCCCGTCAAAATCAATACAAACAGCTCATTCGTTCTGGATTACAGCTTCTTATTTTATTTCCGCGTTACCTGTAAGTATATGGCTTGCAAATTTCCTAAGTGATAACAATATAAAATTAATTCCTTTCTTTCAGAATTCATTAAACAGGATAATTTCAGCATGTGCTTCACTTTCTCTTTTTTATCTGGCGTACTGGATTTTCTTTTTAATGATAAGATATAAATATATAAATAAATTTTTCGAATATACATCACTTACCAGATACTGGAGAAGATTTATTTCTCCGGGTATAAAATTAAAAGATTTGATGATAAAAAGATAGTTCAGTGTTTTCTTCTTTTCGGAAGGGAATTGTTTACAAACCATACAGGATTTGCATCTTCCCTTATTTCAACATCGTCGGGATTTATATCATCCGTATCATCTGCTTCCTCAATATCCATATCTTCAAATTCATCTCCTGCTTTCTCGGGAAGAGGATCATATTTTCTGAATATAATTGCACACAAAAGACCGATTACCCCGCCCGATAAATGCGCCTCGAATGAAACCTGCGGGTCTATTGGCAGGACTCCCCATACAAGTCCTCCGTATAAAAACACAACCAGAAGCGAAAGCGCAATTGACCTTGAATCTTTTCTGAATACTCCTATGAAAAATAAATAACTCGCAAATCCGTAAACCAGTCCGCTCGCACCTATATGATATGCTCCGCGCGCAAATAGCCAAACCGCAAGTCCGTGAAAAATATAGATAATCGGAAATACCCAGATTGACGAACGGGTGTATAATGAAAAAAGCGAAAACGTCAGTATGAATAATGAAGTCGAATTTGAAATCAGATGTGAAAAATCCGCATGAATAAAAGGTGAAAAGATTATGCCCCTTAAGCCTTTTAACTCTCTTGGAAAAATTCCGTATTCGGATAAACTTATCCCCGTATAGACTTCGAATAATTTCACAAGCCATATAAGTACAAGAAATCCCGAAGCTATAATTAATCCTATTCGTACTTTTGCTTTATCTTCATCTATCGTTGATTTCGTTGATTTCCCTGATTTCACTGAGTTTATTTGATTTAAAATTGCGCTCTTTATTATTCATTAATAATTATGCGTTCTTTGCATTCGCCGCGGCGGACTCATTATTCATTAGAGTTTTATTTGAAATTTCTTCACCGGCTTATCTCTTATTATATGCTCCTGTAGTATTTCCTCTATTACTTTCGGGGTGCACGAATGATACCAAACACCTTCAGGATATACTACCATAAGCGGTCCCTTTGAGCAAATTCGGAAACAATCTGCCTTAGTCCTGAAAACTCCGCCCTCGCCGGCCAACTCCAGCTCAGCAAGTCTTTTCTTAAGATAATTCCAGGATTTAACGCCTTCTTCTCTTTTTACGCATTTATCGTCTTTTGCGTCGCAGCAAATAAATATATGTTTTTTAATTTTATTTATTCCGAGATTTTCTGCTTTCTTGTTTAACTTTTTGCCCATATATAATTTTAAGTTTGTAAAATATGATAATTATTAGTATATAAAATCAAGATATTATAACATACCATTTTATATTATTGTTATATCAAAGGAACATCCGGTTCTTTTAAGTTGTTATAAAAAGGTAATTTTACTAAATTTAATCAATGAAAAAAGAATATACAGAATTACGAAAATTAGTTGCAAAAAGCAGGAATATTGTTATTACAACTCATTTAATTCCCGATGGAGATGCAATCGGTTCTGAGCTTGCTGTTTACAGCTACCTTAAAGCGAGGAAAAAGAGCGTAAATATTATTAACCATTCTTTCACTCCCGATAACCTCATTTTTCTCGACCCCGAAAAACTTATCAGTGTATTTCTGAAAGAAAAAGAGAAAAATGAAAAACTTATTAAAAAAGCAGATATAATCTTTATACTCGATACAAATGAATTCTCAAGGACAAAATCAATGGAGCAGTACATCAGGAATTCTAAAGCAAAAAAAGTCTGCATAGACCACCATCTCGGAACACAAAAAAATTCATATGATATAATTATTTCAGATACAAATTATCCTGCAACATCTCAGATACTATATGAATATTTAACCGGCGAAAGTAAAAAATATATAACGCCTTTTGTTGCAACTGCTCTTTATGCAGGAATAATGACAGACACGGGTTCTTTCCGCTATCCCCGTACCGATGCCAAGACTTTTTTAATCTGCGCAGATTTAATTAAAAGGGGGGCCGATCCTGTTTATGTTTATGACAGGACTTACAGCAATATTGCACCGGGGAAAGTTAAACTTCTTTCAAGGTTTATAAGCAGTTTGTCATTTCACTTTGACGGAAGCGTTGCAATTGGAAGGGTAACACAGAAAGATTTTTCAGATTACCGCTCTGATGTTCAGGATGTGGAAGGATTTTCGACTTTCCTGATGAATATTAAAAATGTAAAAGCAGGATTTGTTATGGTTGAACTCAGGGATACTATTAAAATGTCTTTCCGCTCAAAGGGAGATATCAGCATAAATGAATTTGCGAAACTCTTTGGCGGAGGAGGACATAAAAACGCTGCGGGGGCGACCGTTCCAAAAATAAGCCTTAACGAACTTGAAAATGAAATAGTAAAGCGATATAGGGTGTTTCGCTCAAAACACAAAATCATTTCTTAGAAATATCAAAACGGAATCGTCGCTGTAAATGTCGAACCGATAAAGAAAAATTTCTTAACATTAAATGATGTTCCTGCGTATACGTCTAAAGTAACATAATCACTCAGGTATGTGGAGAAATCAAGGTCAACCCTGTTATCTGAAGTTGTACCGCTTTCAAGCAGACCCGTAAATTCAAGATACAAACCAACATTATCAGAAAAAGAATACCCCGGACTTACACAATAATTATATGAATTACTTTTATCCTGTTTGTAACCGCTCCACGTAGTTCCAAAATTATAAATTAAATCAACTTCTTTACTCAATGAATTATAAAAATTTAAAGTTAAATCTGTTCCCACAGTGTTTGGTGTGAAAGCAGGGTTCCCTATATTCGGCAGGTTCATGATACCCGTAAATGCAATACTCGGTCGGGCTTTTTTATTCGAAAGTAACCCCGCTTTAAATCCCAGACCCAGGGAACTTAATCCGGAAGTGTTTTTAGTTGCAGATATAATTCTATTTTTTGGTGTCTTAATAGTAGCAGTGCCGTTAGTTAAAACTCCTGTATAACCTGTAAGAATCTGAAGTTCGAGATTTTTAATCAACCCGTACCTGAAAGTAATGGCGGGTGCATTAAAATATTTGAGGTCTGACTGTACATTTACCTGAATTTTTTTTATTGAATTTGCCGAACCCTTAGTATATTTCTCCATATAAAAATCGGCATCAATCTCGAGTGATTTTGAGTCAACCATATCATATACAGTACTACCTTCTTCGGGCTTACTTCCCGAAACCTGTGAAAAAACATGAACCGGTAATAAAATCAGAATGGAAAATAAGATACTTGCATAAACAGTACATTTACTCTTAATCATTTAGTGTAATTCAAAAATTAATAATTGTTAATATGAATATTATAAAATAATATAGCACAAACAAGTAAATTAAATTAACAAAACCTGATGTAATTTTGCGCTTGTTTAGATAATTGATTTTATCTTATTGTTTAATTGGAACGTATATAGAAATTCTCTGTTTGTTTTAATAGTAGGAGATAAAAAGATGGAAAAGCAAATTATTAAACTGGTAAAAAAGGATGCTATTGCAGAGGGAACTATGCTGTTTACTTTTGACCGTCCGAAAAACTTTATTTACAAAGCAGGGCAATCGGTTGACCTTACATTGATAAACCCTCCAGAGACCGACGCAGAAGGAAACATACGCTCTTTTTCACTTGTATCGGCACCATTTGAAAACCAATTATCTTTTGCAACAAGAATGAGAGATACAGCTTTTAAAAGATTTCTTCATGAAATGCCTTTAAATACAAAACTGGAGCTTGCGGGACCTTTCGGTTCATTTACTTTGCATAAGGACTCTTCCAAACCTGCAATATTTCTTGTGGGAGGAATCGGTATTACTCCTTTTTACAGCATGATTAAAACAGCTTCGATTGGAAAACTTCCGCATAAAATATTTTTATTCTACTCTAACCGCCGGCCTGAAGATACAGCATTTCTCAGCCAACTGACTGACATGCAAAAAGATAATCCCAATTATAAACTAATTGCAACTATGTCTGAAATGGAAAAATCAAAAATGAAATGGACAGGTGAAACAGGTTATATTAATAAAGAAATGATTAATAAATATTTTCGATATACTTCGGAACCTATTTATTACAGCGCAGGTCCGCCTGAAATGGTAGCTGCAATGAGAAAAATATTGATTGATATGGGTGCCGATGAGGATAATGTCAGAACCGAGGAGTTTTCGGGATATTAACAATAAAAAAAATCTTAAAAATAAAAATCCGTCAGACCTTACGGCCTGACGGATATACTTTTCTATTTACCAATTAACTGTACAGCGTCAATTTCTTTCCATCCATGAATTAAATTATTGGCAAGCGTTATTTTTATTTCCCTGGTCTTGTAATCCGTCTTATCAAATTTTGCTATGAAATATTGAATCTTATCGGGTTCATACTTCGTTTTATCGAGCCCCTCCCAGACAGTATGGCTCTTTCCTTTTTCATCAATCAATTCGATTTTAATAATTGCCCCGGGATTAAATGACTGCCGGATTCTTATCTCTGTTGCGTTTACGGCTTTTTCATAACTTAATTCAACCCATTCAATTCCTTTTTCCGCTTCGAGCGATGTCCACGCCCTTCCGTCATCACCGTATTTTTCAACATTGGGAGCGCCCGTCATCTGCGCAGGTGTCCAGGTATCCTTTTCTTTGTGGTCACCATAAGTCGAACTTGCTTCTGCCGTTATTGCCCACTGCCCGAGTGAATCTTTTAAAATTTTGTCTTCTTCAAGGGCTTCCTTTACCTTTTTTTCCCTGTCCGCCTGGTCATTAATTGCTTTTAATGAATCCTCTTTCTTTTGCTGATTCGATACTGCTTCATCCTTTTTCTTATCCGCCATACCGTCTTCCTTTTTTGAATCTGTTTTTTTCCCGCACGCAGAAAAAACAAATGCCGTTACAAGAAACAGATAAATAAGTTTTTTCATTTTTAATCCTTTTTTTATTTTATTTAATAACTAACATTTTTTTTACTTCTTTAAAATTATCCGCAACTATTCTGTAAAAACACACTCCGCTTGAAATGTTGCCAGCATTAAAATCCAAAGTGTAATATCCTGCTGTCTTCTTTTCGTTGAGAAGATTTTTTATTTCCCTTCCCGAGATATCATATATCTTAATGCTTACGTTACAGTCATATGGAATATCGAAATCAATCTTCGTCGCGGGATTGAAAGGATTGGGATAATTTTGTGATAAAGAAAATTTCTTGGGCAGGGAAATCTCTATCTCTCCGGATAAATCATAAAATTTATAATTACCGTTCAAATCCATTTGTTTTAATCTATAAATGTATTTGCCGATTTTGAGTTTAAAATCATTAAAGCTATATTTCGTCTGAGTGTTTGAATTTCCTTTCCCGTTAACATATCCGATTTTGCTGTATTCTGGTAACCCGTTAATAACTTCAGCTCTTTGGATTTCAAATCCTTTATTATTGGTTTCGGTTGCGGTTGTCCAGTTTAATTGCACGTCTCTTTTAATTACTGTTCCCGAAAAAGCAATTAATTCCACCGGTGCCGCAGTCGGAGTCTGTAAAGAAACCCTGAACGTAGATTTCGAGGGGTCATTAGTTGCGATATTAAGAACGGCATCTTCAAATTCATCAGTATTATCATTCCCGTTAATAAATTTTGATTTTAAAGGCCATTCCATTGAAATCGTGAATTTTCCGCTATCTCCCGTATTAATTGAAACCGGTGAAGCCAATAATGAAAACAAAGATGGATACAAACCCGTGAATGATGTAGAATTAATTCTTAAAATATCATTTCCTACATTTTTCAGATAAAAATCTTTAATACCGCCTCCGACAATAAAAGAACAAATTGAATCAATATCATAATCCAGCCTTGCGGATGAACTGACCACTCCGTTCATCGTTAAAAATGAAATTCTCAGGCTGTCAAAATAGGGTACGTCCGGCGTACTTGCATCGAGATTTACAAATTGCCAGTTTCCGTTTGCATCAGTTCCGTTATACCCTCTCAGAATATATTCGGGTTTATAAAAACCGTTTGCGTATGGTTGCGTGCCGTCTTTCCAAAATTTTGTACTGCTGTCCGTTACGGTTGCGCCTGCAATTCCGGTTGTGACACCTGCGGCAAAATTATATCCGAATAATTGCTTCCTGTTATTATTAGCATCTGAATTGGGCGACCAGATATACAAAAATTCTTCATCGCTTAGATATGTGTGACGGAGATTAATTTTCACCCACGTATTTAATATTTTAGTGCCGGAAAATGTAACCGTGGAAGATGTACTGTAATATCCGTCTGTCGCCGTCCAGTTAGACAATTTATTGGAAACTATTCCCAGGTTTCCGATTGCATAATAACAAAGTGTATATGGATATAACGTATTTGCGAATCTCGGAAAGGTCGTGGAATTGCCCGTGTTATCATAAGCCCTGATAAAATACTGTATTTCAGTCTGCCTGCCGACACAGGGTATCTTGAATGTAAACGAAGAATCCCCTGCTATCGTTCTGGCAAATGCAGAATCAAAACCGGACCAACCTTTACCGTTTTTATTCCACCTGTAAATTATTTTCGGCTGGTTTGCCCCTGATACAGGAACTCCGCTGCCATCCTGGTCCCTGATTTTTACGATAATTTTTGTAGGGTATGTGCTTGAATCAGAATACACATTATCGTGTACTATAGAAGGCGGCGTAACATCCACTCCAAGAGCAAGCTCAACCGAATTATAAGCGTTCACTCTTCCGTAACCAAAATACGGATTCCATTTTCCGTATGTTTTTGAATAACCGTAAGAAACATTATCAATTTTATTGCATCCCCTGTAAAGAAAATCTTTAACCTGTGCAGATGTAAAATTCGGATTGACACAGAATATCAAACCCGTAACTCCCGCTGCATTAGGGCATGCACAGGATGTTCCGTTAAAATTATATTCATAATCATCTGTACTGTAACCGCCCGAACCGTGAATATCCGTAGTCGGACAGATAGTCGGCGCAACTACATCCAGATCGCCGTTTGCATCTTCCCCGTAATTTCCGCCCCACCAGAACTGATTTCCCGTACCTGTGTTTTTTGACTGATCATTTGCCGTAGAGGCACCAACACAAACTACCGTTGCAAGATACGAAGGATATTCGGGTGGATTTTTCCCGTCGTTTCCGGAAGCAAATAATATAACAGTACCTTTACCGCCTCTGCTGTTGTTTGCGCAATTATTAATGGCATTGGTCAAAACTGCGGCGGGACTTCCACCGCCCCAGCTGTTGCTTGAAACGTGAATTCCCCTTACTCTTGCTGTATCGAAAGCTCTAGCAATATTTGCATTCGTAGTGAAATTTCCTGCATTATCTACAAGTCTGAATGACATCATTTTACAACTGCTGTTAGAAGTATTATCTCCCCCGCAAATTCCCGCAACTCCCAAACCATTGTTCGAGCGTGCGCCTATTATTCCCATAGTACATGTACCGTGACTCCCCGGGTCGGTCGATACTGTATTGGTATTTGCATATGCATTATATCCCGTGATTAAATTTTGAGCGAGGTCGGGATGCACCGAATCAACACCTGTATCAAATAAACCTATTATCACCGAACCGTTACCTTTTACAATATCCCATGCCTTATCAACATCCATATCGGCATTGGGAATACCGTTATTGCTTGCTAAGTCTCCGTAACCTGCATCACCTGCCGTGGTAATGGATTGTCCTGTATTGTTTAATGCCCACTGAACCGGATAAAGCGGATCATTTGGTGTCCAGTTGAAAAAACCCTCTGCAGGAATTAAAAAATCAGGTTCGGCATATTCAAATATTCCGGTATTAAAATAAATATCCGAAAGCTCTAAAGCATTTTTATTAACACCGTCATTAGTTTTTAACAAAAACCCTTTTTCGTCCGAAATGGGACCAACTATGTGTACATTATTTTGAGCGTTTAAAATATCCAGCCTGTTTTTATCTTTTATGTGCCTCAGACGGACTATGAATTCATCGGTGGGAATCTGAGTAACCTTCCGGGAATCACCATAATATGTATATGTCGCGAATTTTATTAACCCGGGACGCGATGAAAATAAATTTATATAACTTTGAACCCTTGATATACTTTTATCGGTGCCGAAACTGATTAAATAGAAATTATCCACGGATTTCAGGCTGTCCCCTCCGAACATCAAAGATTTTATCTGAGCATCAATATAACCCTTCATATATACTCCAGTATTCACAACAACTGCAGCCCTGTCGTTTCTTTTCTGTAAGTCTATTTTAATTCCGGAATAATAATAATAATCTGTAGCTAATGTTGATGCACAAATTAAAAATACAAATATTAGAATGAATATTATCCTCATAATATCCTGTTTATATAATTAATTCTCCCCGTTTAAATTTAAAATTTTATGAGGAAAAAAGATATACCTTAAATAAATTACTGAATTTCGGGAATTGCCTTTTATTAAAGTTTTATTGAGTTTTACATTTTAAAAAACATTTGATTAAACTAAATTGTATTAATTAACCATTTTCAGCTCATGTTCGAAGAAATTGTCGATTCTAAATTTCAGAAATTAAAGACCTATACGGATAAATTAAAATTAATTTCTACGGAAGAAATTAAAAAAAGTGATTTACCCGTTTTTACATTAAATTTTATCTGTAACGAGCAAAAAGAAATAAACGACAGGGATACTCTTAACTCCCTGCTCGAAAAATCTGTAAAGCTCAGCGTTAATTATACGTTAAGGCCGAAATGGACAATCGTGAATTATCTGTTCGGAGGTTATGATTCAAAACCTGCGGAAGAGATTTTAAGAAAAGCCGAAATATTCCAGTTTTACAGATATTATGTTGATTTAATTACTAATCACATTAAAGACCATGCCCTGATGTTTATTACACAGGACGAAGTCAAGGCCCTGACCGAAGACGCCAACAAAGTTGTTCTGGAAAAACTGGTCAAAGAAACCTCAGGCGTAAAAATTAAAAATTTCTTTTCGCAGATTTACAAGCTTAAATACGGAGATGAAAGGGAAATTAACCTTGACTGGAGCATACCGTTTTTATTTATAAAACTATTCCTCGAAGATAAAGATTTTCAGGAACTGCTGGATAAGTTTAAAATTATTCCCGGGCTCGATGATTCTATGGAAATCGAGATGAAAACAGCAATAAAAGTTCTTACTAATAAATATTATGTGAATAATGATTTCTTTGTATTGAAAGATGAACCTAAAAATTCAGCAGTTGAAACGTCAAATGTTAAAAATGAAAAGGAAATAAAACCGCCCGAACTCAGTAAAGAAGAAAAATTTGAAAGACCCGGAAAGATTGATTTAACAGAAGAATTAAGCAATAAACCGGCCGATGATAAAATCCCGGAAGTCAAAAAGGATATTTCAGCTGAAAATGATGAAGATAAACCCAAAGGATTAATAAGAATAATAAAGAATATTCCCGCAAAAAGATTCCACAGGGAGAAAAAAACTCCGGAAGAAAAAGCATTTGAAGTTAAAGACGAGCCCGTACCCGAAGTAAAAACAGAAACGGAAGAATACGAAGTAAATTATTATACAGACGGGACAGAAAAGATAAAGCATCTTTTTAAGCCGGATGAAAAAAATACAATATTAAAAAAAGTATTTAAGGGAAGTAAGTCCGCAATGAACGAAGCTTTCGACGATATGGAGAAATTCAGAACGTGGAACGACGCCTCCGCATATTTAAAGGAATTATTTATAAAAAATAAAGTGGATTTATACAATAAGCGCATCGTCCTTTTTATTGATATTTTGAATGACCATTTTAAAGAAAAAGAAAAGGGTAAATAAATTTGTTTTTAGATTATGTAAAAATTTATATAAGATCGGGTGACGGAGGAAACGGTTGTATTAGTTTCCGCAGGGAAAAATATGTTCCAAAAGGCGGTCCGAACGGCGGTGACGGAGGAAAAGGCGGGGATATAATATTTAAAGCCAATTCACAGCTCACGACTTTAATTGACTTCAGGTACAGGGCGCACTATAAAGCAGGCAGGGGCCAGCACGGCATGGGCGGAGACAAAACAGGTAAAAATGCTGAAGATATTATAATCAAAGTTCCCTGCGGAAGTGTTGTAAAGGATTTTGAATCAGAAGGTGTCATTGCGGAACTTTTGACCGACGGTGAGGAAAAAGTTATACTGAAAGGCGGAAAGGGCGGAAAAGGCAATACTCACTTTAAATCCTCTACAAACCAGGCACCGCGCACGGCCGAAAAAGGAAAACCGGGGGAAGAAAAAAATATTGTAATAGAATTAAAACTTATCGCAGATGTGGGACTTGTCGGATTTCCGAATGCAGGTAAATCAACCTTGATTTCGAAAATCTCTTCTGCAAAACCGAAAATTGCAGACTATCCTTTCACAACACTTGTTCCAAATCTCGGTATCGTTAAATACAGGGATTATGATTCCTTTGTAGTGGCTGATATTCCCGGAATAATCGAAGGAGCATCCAGCGGGAAAGGGCTTGGAATACAGTTTCTCAGGCATATTGAAAGAACAAGACTTTTATTATTTCTGATAGACACAACAAAATTCAGCGGTCTGGAAAAAACCTTTCTGAAGGAATTTAAAACACTTCTTAAAGAACTTGAAAATTACGAAGCGGACTTGCTCGATAAGCCAAGAATATTATGCTTTACCAAAATAGATGCAATTACGGATAAGCTGAAAGCCAAACTCGGAAAAGTTAAAACCGATATAGATAAAATTTTAATCTCATCCGTAACGGGTGAAAACTTAAGCGAACTGAAAGATTTAATCTGGAAAAAATTACATAAATAGATTTGCATGAAACATAAACCTGTGATTTTAATTTGCAATGACGACGGCATAGGAGCAGACGGCATAAAAGCGCTTGCGAAGGAAATTAAAAAATTTGCAAATGTTATCGTTGCCGCTCCACACACGCAGCAAAGTGCCGTCGGTCACTCTATCACTATGTCAAGCCCGATAAGAGTTAAAGAAGTTCTGGTGTTTAAAGATTTTTACGGCTACGCAATAGAAGGAACNNGGAATTAACCAGGGCGCAAACACGGCTATCAATACTATATATTCGGGAACGGTATCAGCAGCAACGGAAGGAACAATTCTTGGCATCCCTTCAATTGCGATTTCACTAACAAGTTATACTTATACAGATTTTTCTCCTGCGGCAAAATTTGCATCCAAAATAGCAAAGGTAATAATAAAAAAAGGTCTGCCGAAAGGAACACTTCTGAATGTTAACGTACCCGCGATAAAAAAAATAAAAGGAGTTAGAATTACAAGACAGGGAAAATCCTCATGGGACGATACTTACGAAATCCGCATCGACCCGGGTAACCGCAAATACTACTGGCTTACAGGAAGCATGAGAAAAATAGATAAGACCACTGAGTTCGACGTAAAAGCAGTTGACGAAGGCTATATATCCGTTACACCAATTCACTATGATTTGACCGATTACAAGTTGTACGAAGAAATGAAAACGTGGAAGATATAGAGAACGCAAAGGCAATAAAAAAGGTTTTATATATATAGATATTTTATAAATTAACAGTTTATTTTATGAAAAAGAAGTTTATTCTGCTTGTTTCGCTGGCATTTCTCTTTTTACTTTTTGAAAACCTTCATGCACAGGGATTTTCATACCAGTTTTATGGAGGGGGTAATATTAACTTCCAGACAGTAAAATATAATTTCGGAGTTAGGGGAATCGATACATCGTTTTTTACCGACTCGAAATATGCGTTAAATTTCGGATTTGCGGCAAGATATGATTTTCCAAAGATCTTCGGAATCAGACTCGAAGCACAATATTCAAAAAAATCGGGTAAAATTGTTTCGAACAAAGTCGGAGCAATTCCCGGCTTTACAGCGGTTCAAAGGACTTACAGCAGTTCATACGATTATATTCAGTTTGGTCTTCTTCCCCAGCTTAATTTACCCGTAATTACCAAATCAAAAATATATCTGAACGCGGGTCCGTATTTTTCTTTCGCGTTTTCTTCAACCGAATCGATTGTTGAAGAAACACTCCTTCAGTCAAGGTCGTACAGCAAAGATTTATCGAATGACACTAAATCCTATGATGCCGGATTAATTTTCGGTCTTGGCATCGAATATACGGAAGCTCCTTATATAGGCTTCACAGCCGGAATCAGGTATGTAATGGGTCTGCAAAATATTCTTGACACTCCCGACAAGGATAAAGTATCCATAAAAAATAATTCCATTAATTTAAATCTGGGAATAATTTTAAAATAAATTATTAAATCAAATGAAAAAGTTTCTTATAATTATATCTCTTCTGTTTTTTTACAGCTGCGAAACGCCTTTGAACGACATCGTTGTCTTCAGCGGCTACTGGCGCGTTATCTGCAGCAATCCTTCCAATAACCAGTTACCTGAATTTACAATCGTAATAACGGATGACGGCACATTTTCAAATAAAGTGAAAATATACCCGAATGTGGATACGGTTTTTGTCAGAGGTGCTATCGATAATAACGGTACAATATTGGCACAATTCGGAGACAGCCTGGGAGTTAATAAAACCGGTATATTCAGCGGTACATTCTATGAAATTAACGGTGCAAAATACGGTTCCGGCACGTGGATTGACACTGCAAGAGGAACAAACTCGCATGGTACGTGGCTTGCGAGGAGCAATTGAGTTGAAAGTAAAAAGTAAAAGGTTATAAAGTTAAGAGCATTTAATATATTATTAACCTTATAACCTTATTACTTTATATCCTATATCCTTATAACTAATTAACTTTTGCTTTTCCTTCTTTTTTCGGTTCTTCTTTTTTCGAATTCACTAAATTCCTCACCCACTTCGTAGTTACGGATTTCGGTCTTATAATCGGTGCAAGCATTGCCCTGTTCATAATCAGCTGCGCCGCAAGCCCGATTACTCTCGATACAGAAAAGAGAACCGTGTAATATTCGAATTCAGTCATTCCGTAATGGAACAGAAGCGCACCGCTTGATGCGTCTACATTCGGCCACGGGTCTTTTACTTTTCCTCTTTCCATCAATATCGGGGGAACAACTTTAAATATTTGCTTTACAATCCTGAATATTTCATCATCTGCCATCACTTTATCTCCGAATTCGACGAAAGCAGTAAAACGCGGGTCGGTTACTCTCAGCACAGCGTGCCCGTAACCCGATATAACTTTTTTATTATTAAGTAAATTAATCGCATAGTTTTTTACTTCATCGTCGCTTGGCGGATGCCCTATATCATCCCTTAACTTTAGAATAAATCTTAAGCATTCCTGGTTAGCTAACCCGTGCAGAGGTCCCGCAAGTCCGTTCAGGCCTGCCGAAATCGCAAAATACATATCTGAAAGCGCCGAGCCGACTGTCTGCGTCGCCATTGCACTTACGTTACCGCCTTCGTGGTCGGCATGCAATACCATATATAGTCTCATAAGATTTGCAAATGAGCCGTCGGGGTCGTTTATGCCCAGAAGACGCGCATAATTTGCCGCCCAGTCAAGAGAATAATCTGAATTTATTCTCGGTCCCTTGTTAAATTTTCTCCTGTAAATATAAGCGGCAATCACGGGTATCCTTGCAAGCAGATTCAAAGCATCCCAGAACATCGGTTCCCAGAGACGGTCTTTTGGCATTCCTTCTTCATATCTTTTCTTAAAGAAAGACTCGTTTTGCATAACAAGCACTGCAGTATTCAGCATGACCATAGGATGTGTTTCCATCGGCAAGCCGTTCACCACATTCCATACATAGAACGGAACTTCGGCACGGCGCTTAAGTTCGTTCTGCAAGTCAATCAATGCTTCGTGCTCGGGAAGCTCGCCTGTAAGCAAAAGATAAAAAATTTCTTCGGGAATTTTNNTTAATTCCCCTCATGCCTCCGTAAATCTGTTCAATTGTAACTTCGCCTATAACCGTTGAAGAGTTCTTTTCAACCAGATTTCTTGCTTCTTCCCTTAATTTGGGTATTTGTGCAGTCAGCCTGTCTTTTAGTATCATAAGTCTATAAATTTAAATTGATGTGAAAGATATACTTTTTTTTGTAAAATAAAAACGACTTAATATTAATTTAACATAATTTTAAAATTAAAAGTTTAATAAAATACCTGCCACGAAGAACGCAGAGAAAAAATAAAAGAAATAAAAAAACAAGAAAATTAATTTTAAAAGTGTTTAACTTTTGTTAAAGTTTTGTTAAACTTGTTCATTTTCAGTCTGATTTTCTACTTTTTCCAATTTTAAAATTTCATCTGCAATCTCATTTATTTCAAATTCATCAATTTTATCAGAAATTTCGGACAATACGAGATTTTTCTGGCAGTTATCTATAGACATAGAAACGCTCAACAGAAGTTTCAACGCTCTATCATACCTTAATATTATTTCGGATTTATCCAGTTTTTCTTTCAGTTTATTAAATTTAAAATTAAGATACTCAAGCCGGGATTTTTTTTCTTCAAGAAGTTTCTTTTTAAATTCTTTTAATTCACCTGATTGAACTTCAAAGACTACGGAGCAATATTTTTTATTCCATTTTACAAGAGTACACGGAGATTTACCGATTATTTTTGAGATATCACGCAGGGAGTGGCCTGATGAGCGGAGTTCGATAAATTTTTTTATTTGTTCTGATTTTTCCATCACTGGTTATAAATTTTATTATCCAATAAGTTAATATTTTTATTTAAATCCGGGTCAAGAGTCAGGTTAATGTCTATTATCTTACCTTCTTTTACGAAATCAAAATTTTTTGAATAGAATATTATCATAAAATCTGCAAATTCAGGAGTGCAATATCCTTCGAGGACACGATAGATAACCTTATCAGCAATAGAATCTATGCACATTCGCAAGGCGCGTTTAATTTCGATATTTTTTTCAGCAAGTTCAACGAGCTCATTGCGTGTATAGCCGATGGAGCGGATAAAGCGGGTCAGCCAGAAGTCGTCGAGGTCACCGCACCATTTGAGGAGGGCTGAGGGGATTCGTTTTTCGGGTAATTTTTTCATATCACTGATTTTTTTGATTAAACTGATTTCGCTGATTTAAGAGCATAGAACACAGTTGGCACAGATTATGCATATAAAAACAAATAGAACATAATTTATACTTATACAAGCTAATAAGCATATAATAATATTTTATATATAAGCTATATAGATTATTTTAAAAAGTCAAGAGGAAATATTCAGGGACAAAGTATAATGAGTAATGAATAATGAATAATGATTAATGAATAATGAATAATAAATAATGAATAATGAAGAGCGTTTTTTTCCAAACTAAAACATGCGGAATTAAAGGAGAATTGGAAATTGAGATTTTGAGGAAATGCAAGATGTTTGAAAATCATAATAAATATGATTAAATTAAGGTAATCAAATACCGAATTGCCTGACACGGGTAGAATGGATTTTCAATGAAAAAGTTAAGAAAATCGCCTGTTTTTAAAAAACTAATTTTATTTGCATTAATTTTTTTCACATTATTAGCCTTTAATTTTCAGGATTCCCGCACTGGAGGATGGTATCTGCAAATTATTAGTGATTTAGGCAGTAGACAAATATCCGATATTACTTTTACAGATAGTCTTACGGGGTATGCTGTAGCTCAATTAAGTTACGATACAAACTATATTATGAAAACCACAAATGGAGGAGATAATTGGCAAATTGTTTATAAACAATTTTATGCAATGACAAAGATACACTTTTTAAATAATACTACGGGTTTTGTTTGCGGAGGTTATTTTTATAAGACTACTAATGCAGGATTTAACTGGAATCAGGTAAATACCCCTGCTATCTCATCAGTAAGTATGTTCATAATAAGCAATGATAGTATATGGTTAGCAGATCCCGAGTTATTAACGGGCGGCTTATTCCGCACAACAAATGGAGGAGTAAGCTGGGATAAATTGGATAATGGAATATTCGGAAGCAGTTATCCCGATAAAATATATTTTATAAATTCAAGGATAGGTTTTGCATCAAATGGTTTATTGTTCAGAACAACAAATTCGGGTTATAACTGGAGCCAGGTTCAAGATAATAATGGTTTTAATGATATGGTATTTTATGATAGCCTGATTGGATATAAGACTTATGATAGTATTAGAAAAACAACCAATGGAGGATTAAATTGGACAGCACAGAGAAGACCGATATTAAATTCTTGGAATTCCTTTTACAAATTTGCTTTAATAAATAAAGATACTATTTGGGGAGTTGGAGGAGCAATAACCACACCTAATGGTGGTAGAGGAATTGTATATAAAACGACTAATGGTGGTTTAAATTGGGGTTATCAAATTCCTGATACTGCAATAAATATTTGGTACTATGATAAAATAAATTTTTACGGAAAAAAAAACGTATGGGCATACGCATGGAATAAAGGTATTCATACCATATCGGGTGGAAATGATACAACTTTTTATACTTCTGTTAATAATATTTCAACAAAAATATCTAAAGAATTTATTTTATATCAGAATTATCCAAATCC
>PMIW01000053.1 GCA_003158365.1 Ignavibacteriota bacterium
AATAAAAATCTGGAGAAGGTTATAGCAGATATAACCGATTTTGTTAAAGAAGCGTGATTGCTTAATTTGGCTTTAAAGTATATACAATAAAAATTATATTACCCCAAGAAAAATATGGAGTAAATTAAATATGAGTTTAAAGAAATTTTACCTTTTAATAATTATAGTTTTCACCGCTTCTTTGATTTACCCCCAGCAAAAGATGACAGTAAAATCGGAAAATTTCAAATCATATTTAACCAATCAAAATTTCAACAACTCCGAGAATCATAGGGGATATTTTTCATATCCGAACACGGATTTGGTTTCAACATCATTTGCAAATATCAGAATATTGCCGACAGGTTCAAACCAGACCAGTCCTTCCGCAACAATTTTAAATACTACACCCGTAAAAATCTTTGTAGGCGCAAATACGGATAACGGAGTGGGATATTATTATTCTTTGAACGCGGGTTTAAGCTGGGCGGGCGGGGATGTGCTTCCCGGTTCTGTTTTATTATCAACCAATCCGTCCTGCGCTTACGGAAACAGTAACCTGATTCACTATAATTATGCAGATGATTTTATTGTTTCTGACAGATCAAATAATTTCGGCAGTGCGTGGATTGGCAGAACGATTGTTACCAATACTTCCCAGTTTGATATGAATAATAACACTTCGGATGTAAATCCTTCAAGCGCTTATTACGGCAGGGTTTATGTTGCGTGGTCAAATTTTACTCTCTCTCAGCCTGCAATATTTTTTTCATATTCGGGTGATGGAGGAACTACTTACAATTCCGCAATTCAGATTGGCCAGCCTGCAGCAAGTCACTATGAGCAGGGATGCAATCTGCAGGTAGGACCAAACGGGGAAATATATTGTGCGTGGTCAACTCCGAATTTAACAACGAATCTCGAAGACCATATTGCTTTTACCAAATCTGTAAACGGAGGAGTAACATGGTCAACTGCTTCCAATATTCTGACTATTAACGGAATAAGGGGTACAATATTACCGACAAATATACGCTCTCACACTTTTCCTTCAATGGCAGTGGATAGAAGCGGCGGAAGTCAAAACGGATATATTTATGTTTGCTGGACGCAGAAAAATTTAGCACCTGCCGGAAACGATGCAGATATTTGTTTTGCCTATTCTGCAAACGGAGGAAGTACCTGGAGTTCTCCAATCAGAGTTAACGACGACCCGATAAATAACGGCAAGCTGCAATTTCTGCCGCGCATATCGGTTGACCAGATTAACGGGAAGATTTCAATTTTATTTTATGACAACAGGGATTTAATTACCCCCGATTCCTGCTTTACTTATCTTGCAGTATCTAATGACGGCGGAGGCACTTTCTTTAATATGAGAATAAGCGATATTTCTCAAAGGCCGGTTCCGCTATCGGGATACGCCGAGGGATACTATACGGATTATAACAGCGTTGTTAGTTTAAATGATGCCGTTTATTCTTTCTGGACAGATAACAGAAACGGACCCGCCCAGATTTACAGCACGATAGTGATTTTAAAACCCTACATTACTCATACACCTTTAAAAGATAACGAAAACACATCCGCTAATTATAATGTACAGGCGGCGATAAAAACATTCGGTATTGGTCTTGCATCCGGAGAAACAAAAGTATTCTGGGGAAGAAATACTATTTCAGACAGTATAACGATGACTAATACAAGCGGAAATAACTGGTCAGCAAGCATTCCCGGCAACGGCACCCCTGCAACATATAATTATTATATTATTACAAAAGATATTGCGGGAAGAGTTTCTTCACTTCCTGATAATGCACCCGCATCAACTTTTTCTTTCAAAACCGGCGCTGATACTGAATTACCTAAATTCTTTTATACCCCGTTTCCGAGTGTTCAGAAACCATTGTGGCCTGATACTGTTACGGTTAAGGTAACCGATAATGTCGGTGTAGATTCAGTTTGGGTAACCTGGTATAAAAATAATCCCGGGAACGGATATAACCGCTTTAATCTTACTTCTATCGGCAACGATTATTACAGAGGAATTTTTAATTCTTCGCAGGCGCTTGTTGACCCGCTGGATTCCATTTATTACAGAATCTGCGCAAGAGATATTTCTTCAAATCATAATGTCGATTCAACAGCATTGGGAAATTTTAAAATAGCCCAATACTATTTGGTCAGAATCGGAAGCGGAACATCCGTAACTCCATACCCGTACAGAACATTTTATACGGATTCAAGAACAGATATACTCTATACTGCATCGGAATTAATCGCATACGGCGGGGCAATTTCGAGAATAATGAGTATAGGATTTAATGTTACTTCTGCATCTCCTCAGGTGATGAGCAATTTCAATTTTAAAATAAAAAACACAACACTTTCAACTTTAACAGGATTCACGTCGAGCAGCTGGACAAACGTTAATCTGTATAATTACACAGTAGCCGGAACAGGATGGCAATATGTAATATTCCAGACTCCGTTTATATGGGATGGAACAAGCAACCTGCTTATTGAAATCTGTTTCGATAATAACTCTTTCAATTCAAACTCATCCGTATATGCGTCGCAAAGCACAGGCATGGTATGGCACCAGGCTCAGGATTTACCTGCAGGAAACGGATGCAATGATTTGACAGGAGGCTCAGCGCAAACTTTAAGACCAAATATTACATTTGTAATGAATTCCATTTTGGACGTAAAGGAAAACGAGAAAATTATTCCAAATGAATTTTTGCTCCGTCAAAATTATCCTAACCCGTTTAACCCCGTTACAAAAATTAGTTTCTCCGTCCCGAAAAAAGATTTCGTAACATTGAAAATTTACGATATACTCGGAAAGGAAATCACAACTCTTGTTAATGAAATAAAAACTCCGGGAAATTACATTATTGATTTCAACGGACAATATTTATCCAGCGGAGTATATTTTTATAAAATGAATTCAGGTGATTTTTCGGATGTAAAGAGGATGTTATTAATCAAATAATAGATAAATATTAAATATTCCAATCATAACCGCCATTTTTAACCTTCCGGTCTTAAAATATTCGAATTTTATAAATCTTACAAATAATTACGTTGAACACATAAAACAGGTTTATTACTTTATTCAATAAATAGTATTTAAAATGTTCATCTGGGAAGGATTGATAATAGGATTTTTGGGAAGTTTGCACTGCATTGGTATGTGCGGCCCGATTGCACTGGCTCTGCCTTCCGGCTCGTTCAGAAGTCTTTCTTTTTACACGGGCAGAGTTTTATATAATTTGGGAAGGGTGATTACTTATTCTTTTTTTGGACTTATATTCGGATTGCTCGGAAAAAGTTTCTCGTTTATCAGCTTTGATTTCCAGCAGGGTATTACAATAGCAACAGGTATTTTGATACTTCTAATTATTATTCTTCCAAAAAGTTTCAAGCGAAAGATTGCCGATAAGTTTTCGTTTTTTAATTTTACATTAAAAATAAAATTTTATTTCGGCTCGCTTTTTAAAAGAGGTTCATTAAGCTCGCTTTTTTTTATCGGAATACTAAACGGATTTCTTCCGTGCGGATTTGTATATGTGGGTATTGCAGGCGCGCTTGCATCGGGAGAAATGTTAAGCGGTATTTTTTATATGGCACTTTTTGGTTTGGGCACAGTGCCGGCTATGTTCGGAACTGCACTTGCAGGAAATTTTATAAGCGTAAATATAAGGCAGAAGATTTCAAAAACTATTCCTTATTTTGCCGCATTAATAGCAGTACTTTTTATTCTACGCGGATTAAATCTGGATATTCCGTATATCAGTCCGAAGAGCGATAAGATTAATAAGATGCTTAATAAGGATTTGCAGGAAAATAAACCTCCCTGCTGTCAATAAACACATATTAATACATATGAACAAATTAATAATAATATCTGTTTTGTTTTTAGCTTTGCTGGGTGGGTGCAATAAAAAGAAAAATCAGGAGCAGCAAAAACAAAAAGGATACGAAACCGATTTCGGTATATTCTTCGAAGGATACAGCGGCGCATTCGTACTTTACGATGTTAATAACAGGTATTATATAAGACATAATGAAGAGCAGTGCAACAAGCGGCTTTCGCCCTGCTCGACTTTCAAGATTCCGAACTCCCTGATTGCACTCGAGACAGGTGTTGCAACGGATGAAAACTTTTTATTAAAGTGGGACAGCATAAAGCAGCCGATTGATTCATGGAACAGAGACCACACGCTGAAAACTGCAATTGCAAATTCCGTAGTGTGGTACTACCGGGAGCTTGCAAGAAGAATAGGTAATGATAAAATGAATGACTATATACAAAAAATGAATTACGGGAACATGGACATTTCCGGAGGAGTTGATAAATTCTGGCTGATGAACTCGCTCACGATTTCGGCAAATGAGCAGGCGGAATTTTTAATTAAGCTGCTGATGAATAAACTGCCTTTTTCTGAAAGAACGATTAATATTGTTAAAGATATAATGACACTCGAAAAAACAGACTCTTATGTGCTTATGGGAAAAACGGGTTCAGGTGAAAAAAAAGACGAGAAGTATTCGCAGGGCTGGTTTGTCGGATTTATTACGCACAATAATAATGCTTTTGTATTTGCAACCAACATTATCGCTCCTGAAAAAGCAAACGGACCGAAAGCAAAGGAAATAACTTACAATATATTAAAAAGTTTAAAGATAATGTAATTAAAAAGAATAAAATGAAAAATTTTAAAATATCAGGAAACATTGTTGACCCTGTAAAAAGGAGAATCTACCCGGGAACTCTGGAAATATCTAATGGGATAATCGAAAATATTTCGGAAGATTCTGCTGTATATAAAAATTATATTATGCCGGGTTTTATTGATTCACATATTCATATTGAAAGCTCTATGCTTATCCCCTCTGAATTTGCGCGTTTAGCCGTAGTTCACGGGACTGTAGCAACAGTATCCGACCCGCACGAGATTGCAAACGTGCTTGGGATAAAAGGCGTAAGATATATGATTGAAAACGGAAAAAAAGTGCCTTTCAAATTCTATTTCGGTGCACCATCCTGCGTGCCAGCAACGGTTTTCGAAACTGCAGGAGCGGAAATTACTCCGGATAATATTAAAGAGCTTTTTGTCAAAGATGACCTGCATTACCTTAGTGAGATGATG
>PMIW01000182.1:0-18279 GCA_003158365.1 Ignavibacteriota bacterium
AAAAAGTTTATTGGGGTCGGTAGGATGGAAATCCATATTATGCTGGTCAACGTGAACTCCATCTCCTGATATATTCTGAAAACTCGTGCCGCCGTCTGTAGTTCTGAAAATTACTATAGTCCCGACGTAAGCACAGTTTGGATCGAAAGGATTAACGTGCATATAAAAATCGTACCACGCCTGACCGCCGGAAAAATCAAATGCCGGGACAAGCTGTGCAAAATTATTTCCGAAATTTGTGGATTTGTAAACTGATACAATTCCTGTTGAGCTGTAAACCGAAACATAAAATACATTAGGTGATGATTTGCACATTGCAAAATGGTTTCTTTCACCAATTACGATACCGGTTCCGATTGCAGCAGGAAAAGTCAACCCTCCGTCTGTTGAAATCCTCATACTCTGACCGCTTCCGATAATATATGCAGTATCACCTGTCAATGAAAAAAGCACGTCATCACATCTTCCGTTTCTTAATAAAGTCCAGTTCAAACCTGCATCAGAGCTCCTGTAAATTCCATTGTTTCCCAGTGCGGCCAGCAGTTCGTTATTATGATTTGGCCTGATTGCTATTCTTGAAAAGTAAGTCAAATTAGGCAGCCCGTTTTTATAATTAATCCAGTTGTCACCGCCGTTCGTGGATTTCAGCAGTCCTCTCCCATAATACGAAGCACCGCTGTATGTAGCCTCACCTGTACCGTAATAAATAATGTTTGTATTCACAGGGTCAATTGCAATTGCACCGGTTGATAGTGAAATTTCATTATCCGTTTTAGGCAGCCAGTTCAGCCCGCCGTTAGTCGATTTCCATATACCCCCGAATGCTGCACCTAAATAAATTGTATTTGGGTTTTGCGGGTCATATTTTACAGAAGTAATTCTTGAAGAAATATTGCCATATGAAAAATAATAACCGGGTGTAGGTCCGAGATTTGACCATGTTATTGTATTGTCAAAGTAATATCCGTTTTTTTCATTTAATTGGATTTTTTGATCATAAGCTGTTTCATATGCCTTTTCAGGAATATAATTATTCGGATACATTCTCTGTTCATAAAACCATTTTTCCCTTCTGAAGGAATTTCTTTTTAAAGTATATTCGTTTGCATTATCGAAGGGATTATTTTTTATTAATAAATCCTGAGAATAAGAGAGGGAAGTTACTAAAATAAGTAAAACAAAAAATATTTTATTCATATTAATCCTTGTATTTCATTCAAATTAGTTTAATTCTTTTTTAAATTAAAGAATATTAGTAATATGCATTTATTTTTGCACATAAATGTACTTAAATTTGCAATATTTTTTATTTAAGAATTGTTTTATTATGGTATATAGGGGATACAATTTATATGTGGATAAATAATGAATTATACAGATTACAAAAAGAAAAACATTACGGGTCGGCGTATGAACTATTTTATTGCTTTATCTCCCGAAAATGTCCGGATATCGGTCTGCTGAAAAAATTGTACGGAAACGAAAAATCACAGATTCTGCTCGATAATATAAGGGAATATTTTATAAATGAAAAGCAGAAGATTTTAATTCCTCGAATGCATAATAGTAATACTCCACTGGAAATTCTGATTGCAAGAAGTGATATAGAGAAAAATAAAAACTACCAGAAAATTCAGTCTGCGATTTTAAAAAACGAAATTCCATCCAAATCTAATCTTAAACTATTTTACGGCGATTATACTGATTATGTTTATAATATAATTGAGACGTATAAAATGATGAACCTGAAGCGGAAGTGCGAACTGAATGCCGCTACACATTTAAGCAGGGTAGGAGCTGTTGTTTACCAGTTAAAAATGAACGACAAGGGAACTCATAAATACAGTACAATTGCGATTATGCATGACGCTGTTGAGGATTTGCTTGATTATTCCGAGCTCAGAAAGAACAATAAAATAAATTTTAATTATTATAATTCTTTTATAAATGAATTCATTCCAAAAGATTTGCAGCAATCAGTTAAGATACTGACGAACCATTATAATTTTTTCATAAATTTTATCGTGGATAAACTTAATGAAGACGATAAGTCAATCAGCCTTAAAAATATTTTAAACGTGCTTGAGAAATTACTGAAGTCAAAACTCGGCGATTTGAATGAATACGTTTTAAAGATGTATAGTCTTTTATCTAATATCGAGCTCGAAGGTGATTTGATAGATTCCGCAAAATGGGAGTGTTATAAAAACCTGTATTTAAACGGTATAGCCGAATCTTCATCCCGGTATAATGATTACAGGGTGTTCGAAATTAAAGGAGTGGATTTATCCGATAATGCACACGGAAAAGGTTCGCTTTCATCCGATGCAAAAATAAGGAATTTAAATAAAAATATGCTTTGGGGAATAATAGGATACAGTATGCAGTCAAGCTGGAAACCGCTTAACGATAAGATTGAAGAAATTATGGAAGATGCACTGCAGTCTGCAGAGGCACTGATATTATGTGATTTGCTTCAAACGCAATCCTCTCAGGATTTTATTATGTCCGCGCTGCACAAAATAAAAAAACTGGAACCTGTGTTTTATACTTAGAATTTTATTTTAGCAGTAACATCGATTTTGTTTCCGATGATTCGTCGGTTACAAGCCTGTAATAGTACACTCCGCTGGAGAGTCGGTAGTCAGTAACAGAAAACGGAACAGTGTATTTGCCTGTTTTCTGAAAACCATTTACAAGTGTCGTTATCAGTTTACCCTCTATATTATAGACTCCGAGATTCACAAAAGTATTATTCTTAAGTGAATAACTTATTACAGTTCCGGGGTTGAATGGATTGGGATAATTCTGATACAGCTCATAATGTACAGGTTCTGTATTATTCTCGATTCCGATAGATTGTCTTATATGAATTATCTTATTCGGAACCCAGCACCATTTACCCACATAACCTACATTAAGAGTAGCGTATAATGTATCCTGACCGACGTAATTAGGAGCAATGTACAAGAAATTTATGGATAGTGAAGTTCCTGTTATGGTTATTCCCTCCTTATGTGTAAGTTCACCGTCCTTTATTTTCAGATAAGCCCCGCCGCCTGCAGTATCAAGCAATCCGCTGAACGCAGCAATATCTATACCCGCTTTACCTGTGGATAATTTATTTATTGTTATTGTGAATTGCACGGATTGTCCTTTGTAAACGGTATCCGGACCCGAAAATACTGCATTGCTGTATGTTCCGTAATAATGGCAATTACTGCATCCCTGGCTGGTAGTTTTTCTTGTTTTGAGAGAAACGCCTGTAGGCCAGGAGTAAATATCGGAAATTGAAAATGAAAAAATAAAACAAAATGTTAAAAGACTTTTAATGAAATAAGCTTTCATATGAAATGTTTTTTTACAAAATAATATTTATTTTATAAAAAAAGAATACCTTTTTCTTTTTATTTTATACGCATAATCTATTATTTCTTTGAAGTATTAAATTAAAACCCTGCAATTATTTTAATTGCAGGGTTTTAATCATAAAAGAGCTTATGATTTTAACTTACTTAACCAGTGTCATTTTTTTTATAGAAGTGAAATCACCCGCTTCTATTTTGTAATAATAGACTCCGCTTGAAAGCGATGATGCATTAAATTCGACTGAATACGAGCCTGCATCCTGTTTCTCCCTGACTAATTCCGAGACTTTCTGACCTAATATATCGTAAATTGTAAGAGAAACTTCCGAAGATTTAGGGATAGAATAACTTATTTTTGTAACAGGATTAAAAGGGTTCGGGAAATTCTGTGCTAAAGAATAACTGCTTGCAGTTTCTTCAGTTCTGATTATTCCGTTTAAAGATGAAACTATAATTGAAATACTGGTACCGTGATTCCATGTTGGCGGATTTGTACCTGCCGCTCCTGTTACTGCCATTGTAATCGTTCCTGCAGTACTTGGCGCTGTAAATGTAAATGTTTTTGTAGTAGCACCGGTAAATTTTGCGCTGTGAACAACTTCACCGCTCAAAATTTTAATACCTGAGCTTGAACCGATTCCAAGTGTGCCTGAACTTACTGCAACATCAATACCGCCTGTCGAAAATGTTCCCGATGACCTGCTGACTGATAAAGTATAGGTCGCAGTTTGTCCTACTGTTAAAGTCAATGGTCCTGAAACAGATACAACAACTGCGGTGTTAGGCGAAGAAGAATGGCATGTGCATCCTGGTGTTGAACCTAACAGGGTTCTACCTGCAACGCCGGTTGGGTAAGAGAAAACCGAAGTAGTAATACCCATAAATAAAGTGAAAAACAGTAACACTGAAACCATCGAAATTAATGATTCTGGTTTTTTCATTTTTTGACTCCTTTTTTATGAATTTTGATTTATTATACAAAAATTATATTTAAATTGCTATAATTTTCTGTAAGTATTTTTTACAATAAATTTTGCACAACTGTTGAAATATTCAACATACTTTTGGGTTTTAGTATATAAAGCAAAGCCAACCCGGAGGAGGTTGGCTTTTGAGGAAGTTATGGATTGTTATGAAAAAGTTATTTGATTATGATAACATATTTTATTTTTATAAGTTCCCGGTTAAATTAAAATATTTCTTTTTATATTTTATAATACATTAAAATCCCGTAATTTAATAACTTAATTAGTTTATGAGACTTACAACCAAAATTAATCTTTATATCATATTTGTTTGCGTTGTAATAATTGCCGCAGTAAAATATCAGACCGATAGGCAGAAAGAATTTGTTGACCTGTATATTTCGAAATTAGTAGAACAAAAAGAGGTGTTATTCAACACAGTTATAGACCTCAGGTCAGAACCATTTAAAAAAGTCCTCGAAGAAAACTCGCTATGGGATGATTTAGTTAAATTTATCAAAGTTCAGGATTCAAAATGGGCTAAAGAAAATATAAATACGATGCTCGATGTTCATAAAGCTAACTGTGTATGGCTTTATAATTCCTCCCAAAAAAAAATATATTCAATACAGAATTTATCGGACAGTACAATTGATAAATTACCGGTCCCTGACAGTTCTTTTCTCACATTATTTAAAGATACAAAAGTACCTCATTTTTTTTGCATCACAAAAGAAGGCTTAATGGAAATGTTCGGTGCAACGGTTCACCCTACCAGTGACCTGGAACGAAAGACCGCGCCTGCCGGATATTTTTTTGTCGGAAAATTATGGGACAAAAAATACGAAGAAAGTATCGAACAGATAATTGATTGTTCGATAGACATTTTATTACCCGGTGACAAAGACACTCTTTCAAATAATGTATCTGCAAGAACATTTACCAAAAAAATAACCGACCCGATAAACGGCAAAAATATTGCAAATATAAAAGTTTCGAAAGACATATCCCAGCTTATGGATATGGAGCGGCTTTCGAAAAAAACATTCGGTGGGATTATGATATTTTTTGTCGTTTTTGTTATTTTAACTGCTTTTTCATTCTGGATGTGGGTTGCAGTGCCACTTAATAAAATTTCCAGTGCCCTGAATAAACACGATTTATCCCACATAAATGATGTGGTAAACAATAAAAGTGTGTTCGGAAATATTGCAAAAATGATAATAGATTTCTTTAATCAAAAAAAGGAGATTGAAGAAAGTGAAAAGAAGTTCAAGGATATGTTTGAAGGTCACAGTGCTGTCATGCTTCTTCTTGACCCTGTTTCGGGCAGCATTGTAGATGCAAATGCATCCTGTTCTAAATATTACGGATATGAACACGATATACTAACATCGATGAATATAAGTGATATTGATGTACAGTCAAAGCAGGATTTAAAAATCGAATTGTCTAAATCTACAAGAGGGGAACAGAATTATTTTCTGTACAGGCACAAACTTGCCAATAAAGATATACGGGATGTTGAAGTTTACAGTAATCCAATTTCATTTGGTGATAAAAAAGTTTTATTCCTGATTATTCACGATATAACCGAAAGAAAAATCGCACAATCGGAACTGATGGAAGCAAAAGATTCAGCCGAAAAAGCTTCACTGATGAAGGCACAGTTTTTATCAAATATGAGTCACGAAATCAGGACTCCTCTGAATGCAATTATTGGCCTGACGAACCTGATGATAAGCGATAAGGAAGTTGAAGAAAAGATACACGAAAACCTTAATGCAATTAAATACTCTGCCGACCATCTGCATTCTATAATAAATGATATTCTGGACTTCTCGAAAATAGAAGCAGGAAAAGTATCTCTTGAAAAAATTGATTTTAATTTGCGTGAACTGATTGATAATGTATCTGTTACATTAGGATTAAAGGCAAAAGAGAAAGGCCTGTTTTTAAAAACTTCCGTCGATGATAAAGTACCGAAGATGATTGTTGGTGACCCTGTCAGGCTGAACCAGATATTAATCAACCTGATTGGTAATGCAGTGAAATTTACCGAATCAGGGGGAATAAAAGTAATTGTCGAAACCAAAAAACTTGAAAGCAGGTCAATTGACCTGTTAATAAAAGTTATAGACACCGGAATTGGTATTTCCCTCGATAAAATCGATAAAATTTTTGAGAGCTTTACACAAGCATATGTGGATACAACCAGAAAATTCGGAGGAACAGGATTGGGGCTTGCCATTACAAAGAAACTTGTGGAAATGCAGGGCGGAAAAATGTTAGTTACAAGTGAGGTCGGAACCGGCTCGGAATTCAGTTTTGATATATTATTTGGAATAAGTGAGAATCAGGATATTGATTCAATAAAAAAAGATACACATCACCATAAAAATTTAAAAGGTATCAAACTTCTTCTTGCTGAGGATAACGTAATGAACCAGTTTCTGGCAAAACAATTATTCAGCAAATGGGGAATAATCGCGGATGTTGCAAATAACGGGGAAGAGGCAGTTGAAATGCTCAGGAAAAATGATTATGAAATTCTTCTTCTGGATTTACAGATGCCGAAAATGAACGGCTTCGAAGTGATAGAAATTATAAGGGATAATAATTCCGGAGTTAAAAATCATAATATACCGGTTATTGCATTAACGGCGGACATTTCGATCGAGACGAAAAGAAAAGTCAGCTCAAGCGGTATGAATGATTTCGTGCTTAAGCCGTTTGAACAAAACGAACTGTACAGTAAAATCGCGAAATTTATTTTATAGACCGAGTGACAGGAAAATAAAGAAGTTTTTACCTTCTTTATATTTATTTAATCTCCATCCTAAATTTAATCTGGCGAATTCGAGAATCTTGTCTATTCCAAATCCTGCTTCCATAAATACTCCGTTCGTTGTGGATGGATTGAAAGGATAAACCGGAAGGGATGATTTATTGGAACTGCTTATATCGCTTCTTCCTGCATTAAAAAATCCGATTAAGTCCAGACTTTTAATATATGGAATATTTCTCCATAAAAGTCTTCCGAAATTATTTTCAATATTAAAGTACAGTAATTTATCACCCAGATATTCATTATAATCCATGGCAGAAAAACCTGTATTTTCTACTTCCGTATGTTTTAATGTCTGGAAAGCTGCAAGGTCCTGATAGGGGACTGAACCGTTAATATAAACTCCGCCTAACCTGTATCTGATACCAAGATATGGATTAAATTTGTGTTGTCCGTATATATTGATGCTGTATTTTCTGTTTTCGAATGTACTGTTTAAATTCTTTCCCGAATAATCAAACCTGAAAAGAAGTCTCGGGTATTCGGTTGTTCTGAATTTTGATATTTCACCGTCACCCCAGTCGATTCCGAGATATTTATTCGGGTCGATTCTTAAATCGAATCCTACGGTTCTTTTGAAAGCATCGCTAATCAACGGGTTATCCGCATATTCACGGGTACTTCTGAAAAAACTGTAATCGGAGCGCTTGTCTGCGCTCATTTGTTTTTGCTGGGAGTAATTTAATCCAAGACGTAACTGCGGAATGATTGATTTATGAACACTTAGAGAATAGCCGTTGCTGTAATAATAATTGAAATGGTCTTTTTTGTAGAATAAAGAGTACAAAGTATTTTCAAGAACGCTTATTCCCGTTCTGTCGGGAATAAATATAGTGTACAGATTATTAAAAAATCTTGCATTGAACTGCAGGCTCCTGTCGCCGAGTAATCTGGACTGGACACTTACATCATATTTTGTCTTTTTATCCGCAAAACCGTGTCCGAGAAATGAATTAAAAATAAATTTCCCGAAATCCTTGTTGTAATTCAGATTCAGGCCTATCTGGTGGCCGGACACGCGGTTAAAGCTGTAAGCATCGAACCAGCTTGCACTGAAATCTTTCCCATACCTGAGTGAAGTAAGACCGAAATAAAACGATTTATTCTTCTTGTCCTCATCCTTTGCAATCTTTACGAATGTGTTTTTTTCTTCGCTTGTGCTTTTAATAAGCTGGTTATTTGCCCAGTATGCCGAATCTTTTTTGGATGCATCAGGTAAGATTTTAACAACTATATCATCGAAAATACCCGGAGGAGTTTTTTCATTCAGATTATAACCGGAAACAATTGTAAATACCTCTCCCTTGAATTTTATTATCCCCATAAACGAACCATCGGCAAAAATCTCGATATCGGTAGGCATCCAGAAATTCTTTTTGTTTTTATCCGTGTACGGGGAAAATTTCTGTATAAATTCCAGGTTATCTATACCTCTCGGCAAGCCTGCATCGTTGGTTTTCAGGGCTACTTTCATCAGTGCATAGATACTGTCTATGATATAAATATTCCCGTTAAACTGAGGTATTAAATTAGAGGTATTCGTTACATTTATTTTATAAATCCTTGTCGAGTCAATGGAAGTAATATTAACAAGTTTATATTCATAGTTATCGAATGCATCATCTGAAAGCGGTCCCGGAATTTTTGAGTCGAGTTCTATTTTTTCATCATAGAAATTTAATATCAGCGGAATTGCAAAACCCTTGCGTATATTCGCTGTTTCTCTTTTACTCTTTACGATTTGCTTTTCCAGATCGGGTTTCTTGAAATAACCTTTTGTCTCCGATTCGAGAATTCCGAATATATTCATTTTCGATTTATCTTCGGTTGAATCTTTATCCGATGTCGGATTTATATTTGAACGGACTACAAATTTCGAATATGCCTCGTAATTGTATTCATTAAGCTCTTTCTGAAACTTCTTTTTATATTTAATTGCCTTCCTTATAATGTCGTATGCAGGGTCTTCACCCAGAACTTCGATTTCTCCTGTCATTATTTCAGTCGGCCTGAGGAAAATATCCCTTTCGACATCCTTATCATCTATGAAAATATTTGCCGTGTCCGAAAAATAACCGATGTAAGTATATACAGCTTTATAATAACCCTTACCGAGCTTTATTATGTATTCTCCTTTCTGGTCTGCCGTAGTACCGAAAGCAGTATCGATAATCTTTACTGTTGCAAAGCTCAGCGGCTTTTCTGTCTTTATGTCCTTGATTTTTCCAGTGAATTTGTATGTCTGGGAAAATGAAACAGAATTACAAATAACAAATAAGCAAAAAACAAATAACAGAACTTTTTTAATCATTGTTATAATTTTTTAATCATTACAATTTTTTTATCGTCTATTCCGTAAACAGGGTCAAAATCATATTCTACGACTTCAACATAAATTTTCCTGTTTTTCTTTTTGAGATTATTTAATTCCTCCGTAATATCACCGCCTTTTATGAAAATCATTTCCCCTTTTTCAGTCAGGAATGATTNNGGAATGATTTTGTCCATTCGCACAGCTTATCCAGTGGAGCAACCGACTTTGCGGTAACAATATCGAACTTCTTACTATACGCAGGTTCCTTCGAGATTGTTTCTGCCCTGCCGCTTTTTATTTCAATATCCTTTAAACCAAGCCTGTGCGAAATATCCTTAACGGCATTTGTTTTTTTAATTATGGAATCTATAAGTACAAACTTTAAATCATTTCTTAATATTTTCAGCGGTATTCCCGGGAAACCTCCGCCCGTGCCTATATCGGCTATGAACGAATTTTTTGGAATTGTGTATTTTGTCAGGAAGAAAACTGAATTTAAAACCTGCGTTTCGATTGATTCCGAATTCCTCGAAATAAGGTTGATTTTGGAATTCCATTCCAGCAGGTATTTGTTGAAGTCATCAAATTTACCGATGATGTTTATATCGTTTATATTCAGCTCTTTCTGCAAAAATATTTTTAACAATTCCATAAATTCAAAATGTGAAATAAAAAACAAAAATTAAACGTGAAAATAAAGAAACTTTTATTGACTTAAATTGTTTAACCTTTTATTGTAAAATTTAAATTAATAATTATGAACGACACAAAAATAATGATAACTACATTCGGAATTGTGGTAACTTTTATGGGAGTGCTATTNNTTTACTAATTATTAATTACTATTTGCTCTTCTTAATTTTATTCGCTTCCGTAAAATTTTCTGCAAGCTGTTTTGTTTCGAAACAGCCCTTTCTTAAATTAATACCGTATTCAAGATAAGCTTTCAGGCAGGCAAGGAAATTCGCCCAGCCTTCTGTATTGCCTCTCAGCCACTTAAGCCCTGCCATATCGTTTTCACGGCTTTTTTCCAAGACTTCGACGTGAGTATCTTTTTCGTTCCTTTTAGTCAGATTTATCTCAACAAGTGTTTTTGTTCCGTCAGAATCATCCCAGTAATATGAAATGTGTTTGTCTTTCTGAATTTTGTCCACACGAATAGCAAATTTTGCATCGAATTCGGGAAATGTCCAGGTAAGAGTCTTACCTTCTTCCATCCTGCCCGTGCTGGAGCCGATGAAATAAACCGATAATTTATCGGGGTTCATAATCGCTTCATAAACCTCATTGATTGGCTTTTGAATGTTTATTTGTGTTTTTATGTCTAATGTCCTTACTGTCATAAAATTTTGTTTTAAGGTTTTTGTTTTAACATTAGAAACAAAAGAGATTGGATAAATATTCAATATTTATTAGCCACTGAGGTACAGAGGGCAGTAAGAATATTATATTATTAGCTGTTGGTTACATCCAAAGAGCGGAACACAAACACCTGAAACGGAAGGAATTAATGTGAAAATAGTTCTAATAATAATTCGCTTCCTGATAATAATAAGAAATATCGAATTTCCCCAGATAGGAATCTTCCAGATATTTTATTATTTCATCTAAAACACGCTGTGTCGAAATCAGATTTATCTCGACGCAGTCAACAAAATCCCCGGCTTTCAGAATTTTCGAATTCGTGAATGAGATTTTTTCGATTTTAAAATTCTGCAAATTCGGAATAAGATGGGCTTTTACTTCTTCGGATGTGATTATTACCATCTTAAAGTCTCTTGTAAGGATACGCATAATTTGAAGTTTAATTATTTAATGTGAATTAATTGTGATTTTACACAAAATTATAAATTACACGGGTTAGTAACAATGGAAAGAGGTCGTGTTTTTTCGCAGAAAATGTCATTTAGGTAAAAAAGTGAAAAAAAAGTGTATCACTTTTGTATCACATTTGTATCACTTTTCAGGGGAGCGGGCATACCTATCCCCGGACTTGTATTTCAAAGAACTGTATTGTTGCCCATAAGAATATATGGTATATCTTTTAAATTGTCAATGGGAAATTATATCCTGATAAATCGGGACGCAAAAAACACAGACGGTAAATTGGAAGGAAAATGTTCGTTCCCAAAGGGGACTTTGGGAACGAGGGGAAAGATTCATTTTCAACTAACAATTTCATCAATGATTATCAATGGCAGTGGGAAAAAATGTTTCGACTGGATTCCGGCTTAAAATCCGCCGGAATGACAGACGTGTTGTGGGTTTTAGAAGACAAACAAAAAACCCGTCACATTTCTATGACGGGTTAAGATTTATTTTTATTTTTCGTTATCCGCCGCGGCGGACTGGGCTTTGTAACGAGGAGATCTCTAGTATAAAAAAACGTTCCCAAAGAGGACTTTGGGAACGAGTATAAAAAATTGCTCTTACCTTCTACCTTACACTTTTTACTTTCAACTTATATAAACAATGGAGCGAGTACCAGTGTCACAGTCGAAAGTAATTTTATAAGTACGTGCAATGACGGACCGGCTGTATCTTTGAACGGGTCGCCGACTGTATCTCCGACTACGCCAGCCTTGTGAGCTTCGGAGCCTTTGCCGCCGAGATTTCCCATTTCAATATATTTCTTTGCGTTATCCCACGCACCGCCTGAGTTGTTCAGGAAGAGCGCCATTATAACACCTGTAATTGTTCCGACTAATAGCATACCTGCAACTACTTCCGCACCCGATGTTTCGGTTACGTGCCATTTGAATAAAAGTTTGAAAAGATATCCGACACCGACGGGCATTAACACTACGAGAAGTCCGGGTTTTACCATTTCACGTAAAGAGCGTTTTGCAACTATATCCACGCACTGCGCATAGTCNNTTTTGTATAACTTCCTGCGCGGCGTTTCCGACTGCTTTAATTGCCCACGATGAGAATAAGAATACAAGCATACCGCCCATTAATGCACCGACGAAAACTTCGGGTTTGGAAATATCGACACCGTTGAAATTTTTCATTCCGTATTCACCGAGCTCGACTATGAATGCTTCGAATAATAAGAAAGCTGCAAGTGCGGCTGAGCCGACTGCATATCCTTTTGTAAGAGCTTTTGTCGTATTGCCGACTGCATCGAGCCTGTCTGTTTTTCTTCTGATTTCTTCGGGCTGCTGTGACATTTCGACTATACCGCCTGCGTTATCGGTAATCGGTCCGAATGTATCCATTGCGAGCACGTATGCTGCGGGTCCGAGCATACCCATTGTTGCAACTGCTGTTGAGAAAAATCCAGCGTTCTCGAGTCCGCTCGACATTCCGAGTAAATATGAACTGATGATTGCCGCCGCGATAACGAGTGCAGGCATTGCAACGCATTCGAATCCTACTGCAACACCCTGAATGATAGTTGTTGCAGGACCTGTTTTACAGGCATTTGCAATATCCTGTACGGGTTTATATTTATATTCTGTATAATACTGTGTAATCCATAAAAAGAGAACCGATGTAACAACGCCGATTATTCCACTGATGAAAAAATGCCACCAGGCAACAGGAGCTTTTAATGCAGTATCACCTGTTCCGAAAGTCCAGTAAGCCGCTAAACCGAATCCGATTACTGCAAGTATAGCAGTAAGATAGTAGCCGCGGTTCAGCGCATTCATCGGGTCTTCGGTTTCTTTAGTTTTCACTGACATTATTCCGATAATGGAAGCGATAAGTCCGAATGCACGTGCAACCATCGGGAATAAAATAATTCCGAGGAGCACTTCGGGTTTTGTTCCGAAGATTCCGGGATTTGATTTATATAATAATGTTGCGAGAATCATAGCGCCGATATTTTCTGCGGCTGTCGATTCGAATAGGTCAGCACCACGGCCTGCGCAGTCGCCGACATTATCACCGACGAGGTCTGCTATGACAGCGGGATTTCTCGGGTCATCTTCGGGAATTCCTGCTTCAACTTTTCCGACTAAGTCCGCGCCTACATCAGCGGCTTTGGTATATATTCCTCCGCCAAGCTGTGCAAAAAGCGCGACAAAGCTTGCGCCGAATCCGTAACCTGCGATATAGAAAGGAATTTTTTCGGGTTCGAATCCGCCGAGTGTTTTGGCAATCCAGAAAAGCCCGACCACGCCGAGCAGGGAAAGAGCAACTACGAATAAGCCTGAAACTGCTCCGCCTCTGAGTGCTGTCTGGAGTGCGCCGTTAAGAGATGTGCGTGCTTCGGATGCGGTTCTTATATTAGAGCGGATTGAAGTCCACATACCGATATATCCCGATGCAACAGAACTGAGCGCACCGAAGAAAAACGATACTGCCGCCCATATGGCTATTTCCGGTTTTTGGATTATGTAAAGCAGGTAAACTAAGAATGCAAAGACAACTGCAAGGATAATGATTGTCCTGTTTTGTCTTCTTAAGAATGCTTCTGCACCTTCTTTAATAGCGTTCGATATTTCACGCATTTTATCGGTACCCGTGTCACGTTTCATAACATTTTTTATCAGGAACACGGCGAACAGGAGTGCGAAAATACTAACTGCAAAGATTAAAGTTAGTTCCATAGATTTAAATTAATTTATTTAATAAAAAAAACTAAAAATCTTATATATATTTCACTTAATAAAACAGAGAAAGACGGGGTTACACAGAGTCGTCTTTCTTTTTTGTAAAATCAGGATTTTTAATATTATCATCTAAATCTTCTTGCAAAAAATTCTTATTGAACTTATTCATGGTAACTTTTATATCCTCGCTCAAAAAACTCAAGATACAATCTTTATAGATAGGAATCAGTTCATTTAATTGCGAGATTTCTTTTTTGTTAAAATCAGAAAGAACAAAATCAATGTAGTCTTCTTTATTCAGAATGTCTTTCCCTATGCCGATTCGCATTCGCGGGAAAGACATGGAATTAAGATGGTATATGATGCTCGACACACCATTATGACCTCCGTCACTGCCTTTTGTTCTCAAACGAATCATTCCAAAAGGAATCTGGAAATCATCGTGTACAACTAAAATATTATTTAAAGGGATATTGTTACTGGTGAGAAAATCGCGTACAGCCTCACCGCTATTGTTCATAAAGGTAACGGGTTTCATCAGGTAAAACTCAGAATCTTTGTACTTGCCTGAAACCCCGTACCAATCACCCTTTTCAGGATTAAATCTGACTCTTAAATATCCGGCAATATAATCTAAAATCTGAAAACCAATATTATGCCTTGTTAGTTCATATTTTTTACCGGGATTTCCAAGGCCTATTATTAGTTTCAAGGCTATTAAAATTTTTTATCTTTGAACTTTTAGAAAAATGAATTTCCGTTATTTCTTTTCTTCGGTTTCTTCTTTCTTACCCTTCGAAATCACTTCGGGTTCAGCAGGAGCTTCACCTTCTGCGACGACTTCTTCAGGTTTTACTTCTTCCATTGTCGGTGGTACGACGGAAACTATGGAAGCGTTTTTGTCGTTCAAAATTTCAATTCCTTCGAGTGTTATATCGCTGACTTTAATGGAATCTCCGATATTCAGACCGGTGATATCCACGTCAATATGCGGTGGTATATTCTGGGGCAGACATTCTAATTCTAATTTGTGCAGGTTGTGCTGAACGATTCCGCCTTCTTTAACGCCGATTGCACTACCTTTAAGTATAATGGAAACTTCGATTGTGAGTTTTTCACCTTCTTTAAGTCCTATCAAGTCGAAATGTATTATTCTGCTTGTAATAGGTTCAAATTGCGTATCTTTTAATATGCAACTCATCGGTTTGTTTTCACCTTCTATCTGAAGGCTGACGATGTGTGATTCAGAAGTGAATACTAACGGACGAAGTGTCAGTTCATTAACTTTAATAGGAATAGGCTCTTCTCCAAAAGAATAATAAATTCCGGGAATTGTTCCGGCTTTTCTCATCTGGTTTGAAGTTGACTTCTTTAAATCTGTTCTGCGCTCTGCTTTTAAAATAATTTCTGCCATATTTATAACTGTAAAATTTAACTAATATTAAAGATATTGATTTTAATGAAATTTATCAATTCCAATATTCATATAATTTGAAGATTTCAAGATTATAAGATTGAAGAATTTAAAAAGCAAATTCCAATAAAGATGTTTAAATCTTTGATATTTCTGATTTTATTGGTTTAATTATGCCTTTTTCTGTTATTAATCCTGTTACCAGCCTTGAAGGGGTAATGTCAAAGCCATAATTTTTTGCAGGACTTTTAAGAGGTGCAATCAGGATTTTTGTTAAACCTTTTTTTGATTTTCCCGTGATATATTTTACTTCATCTTCATTTCTCTCTTCAATCGGAATATCTTTCAGACCGTTTTTGATTTTTTTATCGATTGATGAAGAAGGAAGTGCAACATAAAACGGAATATTATTATCTTTTGCCGCGAGTGCGGTTTTATATGTTCCGATTTTATTGCAGACGTCTCCGTTCAGAGTTGTTCTGTCAGAACCTACTAAAACAATATCGACCAATCCTTTTTGCATTACATAACCTCCTGCATTATCAGTTATGATAGTGTGCGGAATTTTATTTTGCAGAAATTCCCAGGCAGTGAGATTAGCGCCCTGGTTTCGCGGACGGGTTTCTTCAACCCAGACATGAAGTTTAATTCCATTTTTGTGTGCAAGATAAATAGGTGCTGTTGCTGTTCCATAATCTATGCAGGCAAGCCATCCTGCATTGCAATGAGTAAGAATGTTTATTGTTTTTCCTTTTTTGGATTTGCTGATTTTTTCCAGAATCTTTAATCCGTGTTCGCCAATTTTTTTGCACCGCATAATTTCTTCTTCTGAAAGTTTTTGCGCAAAGTTCAAAGCGGTTGAAATTTTCCCGGCGATGGTTTTTTCTTTTGAGATTTGCGTGAGCGAATTGATGACAGCAAATGCAATATTGACTGCGGTAGGTCTAGTTTTTATAATTTCTTTTGATTTACCGAGAATATAATCATCAACCGGTCCGGTGTTTTTAAATTTTAGTTTTGCTTCAAGCGCCGCAAGGTAAATTCCGTATGCAGCGGCAACTCCAATCAGCGGGGCTCCGCGGACAGTCATATTTTTTATGGCTTTAATTATATCTTCGCAGGATTTAAGGGATACAATTTTAAATTTATGCGGGAGTAAAGTCTGGTCAATTGTCCTGACTATTTTAGGATTTGTTTTATCTATCCAGATTGTAATATATTTTTTATTTTTTACAAGCATAAAAAAAGCTTTACCAAATTTTACAATTCAGTAAAGCTAATCAATTTTAATGAAAGTTTTTATTCACTTTCCACGACAGGTTCTGTTTCTTCCACAGGCTTTTTCTTTTTAAGTCTCAGCTTCAAAGCCAAATCATCTGAAAATGCATACAGTGTCGGAGTAATAACCAGTGTAAGAAAAGTAGAAACCATAAGTCCGAAAATAATTGCAACACCCATGGGTCTCCAGAATGCAGTGTTTTCACCGCCTATTAACCAGCTGAATGTACGCCAGTCGAAATCGATTCCGGAAGCAAGCGGTAAAATACCGAGAATTGTAGCTGCTGCCGTAAGGAATATCGGGCGCATCCTGATTATGCCTGCCTGTACAAGAGATTCATCCCTGTCAAAACCTCTTTTTCTCAGTTCATAAGCAAAGTCAAGCATAACGATTGCATTTCTCACGACAATGCCTCCGAGAGCAATTACTCCAATCCCTGTCATAATAATTCCGAACGGAGTTCTTGTGAAAATTAATCCGAGAAGAACACCGATTAATGACAATAAAATTGAAATCATAATAAGAACGGGAACCCTGACCGAATTAAATTCAATTACCATTAAAAAGAAAATCAGAAGTAACGAAATCACTAGAGCTTTAGCGAGGAACTGGCTTGATTCTTTCTGGTTTTCCTGTTCACCGGTATACACTATATTATATCCTTCCGGTAATTTGAAATTATTCAGTTTTGCCATAACATCTTTCAATACATCGTTTCCGAGCCTTCCTTCTGCTTTAGCAGATATTGTAACCACTCTTTTTAAATCTTTTCTGTTAATTGCTCCTACGCTTCCTGCAAATTTTATTTTTGCAACGGAAGTTAGAGGAATTTTCTGACCGTCTTTATTTGTAAAATACAGATTTTCAAGAGTTTCGATTTCGTTCCTCTGCTGTTTTTCCAGTCTTACGGTTATATCGTATTCATCTTCGCCGACTCTGAATTTGCTTGCAGCGGTTCCGTTAATTGCAGTCCTGACAGTCATACCGATAGAGGCAGTACTTAATCCGTACATTGCAGCTTTTTCTCTGTCCACAAGCACCTGAATTTCCGGTTTTGTCTTATCGAAATTATCTTTCAAATCTGTCAGTCCCTGTATATCCTGTATCTCTCTTTTTATCTGTTCCGAAAGGTCGCCAAGTTTAACAAAATCATCACCTGATACTTCAATGTTGACCGGCGGTCCGACCGGCGGTCCGTGAGTTTCATTTTCAATTTCTATTACCCCGCCCGGAATATCCGAAATCATATGCCTGATATTTTCTACTGTTTCGAATGAACTCACATCACGTTCCAGCTTATCGACAAAATTAATAGTGATTACGCTTTTATTCGGAATACCTTCTCCGCTGAAATCGAGAGGGTTATTCGAAGAGCCGACATTCACAACTATGGTTTCAATGTTCTTGTCCTTTGGCATATTTTTTTCAATCTTCTTGGCAATATCATTCGTCTCTTCTATATTTGTGCCTATTGGTGTTGCAATATTTATGTTAGTAGAGTTTGGTTCCACGTCAGGAAAGAATTCTAC
>PMIW01000182.1:18284-27019 GCA_003158365.1 Ignavibacteriota bacterium
AAGGTTTCAAGGAACTTTGCAATCGGCCTGAATTTTTTCTTCCGTGATTTTTCTTTTTCCTTTTTGTAATTAATAAAAACTGCTGCCTGTACCGGGCTGATAATCATTGCTACGAAAAGTGAAGATAATAAACATACAATCAGTGTAATAGGCATGTACTTCATAAAGCTTCCTACAATACCCGGGAAGAAAAGCAGGGGAAAGAATGAAGCAATAATGGTAAGTGTAGCTATGGTAACAGGAAACACAACTTCTCTTGGCGCTTCAACGGATGCATCGTGAGGGCTGTAATTTTCTTTTTCCTGCAGGCGGTAAATATTCTCAATCACGACAATCGCATCATCAACAATTATGCCGAGTACAAGAATCAGAGTAAATAACACTATCATATTGAGCGTAATACCCATCATGCTCAGTATTATGAATGATATCAGGAATGAANNACAAAATTAAGCACACGAGTATTACACCCGTAATAATTCCGTTTTCAAGTTCGTGCAAAGTACTTTTTATGTGCTTCGACTGGTCACCTGTAATCGTATAACTGACTCCCGGGGGGATTAACGATTTATCTTTTTCCAGTATATCTTTTGCATTATCTATTATATCTATAATGTTTGCGCCAACACGTTTTTTAAGGACCAAAGTAACACTTTCCTGACCATCGGTTCTGGAATAAGTCTGCCTGTCTTTAAAGCCGTAAGTGACTTCAGCAACATCCCTTATATAAACCGGTTTTTCGTTGTTTGATTTTATAACCAGGTCCCTCATTTTTTCAGGGTCTTTATATTCACCGGGTGTTCTTACAAGAAAACTGCTTTTGCCTACGTCAATATTACCTCCCGGAATATTTAAATGTTCCGCCGATACTGTATTGATTACATCGTTGAAACTTATGTTATAGTATTTGAGCCTGTCAGCATTTACATCTATTTTCACTTCCCGTTCAACACCACCTACAACATCAGATGATAATACACCAGGTATCTGTTCGAATTTGTCTTTTATCCTGTCACCGACGATTTTTAATTGCGCCGCTCCCACATTTCCGGTCAGGTTAACATACAGAATCGGGAATTCAGAAAAATTAATTTCTGTGATTACAGGTTCTTTAATATCCTGAGGCATCTTTGTCTTTGCTGTGGAAACCTTGTCTCTTACTTTTTGAAGTGCATCGTCGATAACAATGTCTGTTGTGAATTCAACAGAAATTGAGGATAAACTTTCCCTCGATACTGATGTTACTTTCTTTACTCCGCTGATTCCTTTTACTTCTTTTTCAATTTCCTGTGTCACAAGATTTTCTATATCCTGAGGGGAAACACCCGGATAAACCGTGGCAATAAAAATATAGGGAATTTTCACATCGGGACTCGATTCCCTCGGAAGGGAAATATAAGAATACGTCCCTACTATTACTATTATGAGAACGAGTATATAAACCGTTACTTTGTTATTTACTATTAAATTAAAAAATTTCATAATCTTTTCTTTTTGAACATTTTAAAAAATTAATTCTATTCACTGACAACTTTAACTTTATCACCGTCAACTAAAGCTCTGAATCCGTAATAAATAAGTTTATCACCTATATTTAATCCGTCGGTAACAAGAACTTTATTATCGGAGGCGCCGCCCAACTTAATTATTTTCTTTTTCGCAATATCGTTATCCAGTACAAAAACAAATTGTTCGTCACCGTTATCGACAAATAAATCCCTTTCAAGAACGACTGCATTATCTATATCCAAGTTGGAAATAAATACGTTTGCGGACATTTCGGGTTTCAGTTTTCTGCTGCTGTTGTCCAGTATAATTTCAATATCGAATGTACGGCTTTGAGGATTCAGAGTCGGAGAAATGTAACTGATTTTTCCGCTGAACTCATCTTCGGGAAGCACGTCAAAAGTTATTTCGACCGTTCTTCCTTTAGATAACTGGGTTACATATTTTTCAGGGATGCCTGCTTCGATTTTCACCCTTGAAATATCAACGATACTTATGATAGGACTACCCGGTCCGGTCATTTCGCCAAGATTCATAAATTTTGCATCAACAACACCGCTGATAGGCGATGTAATATAACCTTTACCAAGTCTTGTTCTGAACATCTCTACAGTTTTTTCCGCAATGTTTAACTGCAGCTTGGCATTAGAATACATCTGCTCGGTTGTTGCATTTTCCATAAATAATTTCTCCGCTCGCTCGTAATTATCTTTTGCCAGATCATACTGCGAAACAGCCTGGTCGTATGAAGCTTTATCAAAATCTTTTTTTAGAACTATAACTGTTTCACCCTTCCTGACGGATTGACCTTTATCTTTTGACAGATAAGTAATGATTCCGCCTTCTTCAGAGGAAAGCTTTGCGCTTGCGTTTGGTTTCACAATGCCGACAACTTTATAAACATCCGTGAATTCTTCCCCTTTGATTTCCATCACTTTTACGAGTGAAAGTTTCTTTTCGGTTTCTTTCTTCTCCTGTTTCTTTCCGCAGGCTGAAATACTTAATGCCAATGCGATTACAATTACTAAATAAATTAATCTTTTCATTTTTCTGTATGATTTCAATTTATACTTTTTATTATTTTCGTTTTTTAAGATTTATTTTTCAAGAAGTTCTTCCAGTTCGGCTCTTGCCGTCAGGTAATCGTAGATTGCCTGAAGATAAGCGAGTTTTGTCTGGTTCAGCATAAGTTCTGCATCCAGTACATCGATCTGGTTTATAACTCCGTTTTTAAAACTTATGTTTGCAAGCTCAAGTCCCCGCTCTGCAAGTTTCACTGTTTCTAGGTTTGCAGTTATTCGCTTTTTTGCATCATCCATCCTGGAAATAATATTCTGCCCTGATATTTTTAATTTCTGTTTTATATCCGAAATAGTTTCATCTGTTTTTCTGACTTCGAGTTCCGACTGGGTTTTTTTGAATGAGTTTCTAAAGAAATTTAAATCCCATGTCATTCCTATCCCCGCATTGAAAATATTGTAATATCTCCAGTTCAAGAACGGTTTATCGTTGTTTTCATTTGCAGCAAACTGGTATTGTGCAAAAAGGTAAAATTTAGGCATGAATCCTGCCTTGTCTATTGTAACAAGTTCCTTATTTATTAACTGGCTAATATTTAGCTGGCGCACTGAAACATTATTCTCTGCAATCTTTTTAAGCATGTCATCGGTTGAGCCCATTACTTCGGAACTGTCGTATGTTAATATTCCTATTACGTCGACATCTTCGTTTCCCTTTAATCCCATTGCATTCTTGAAGAGTTTTTTGCTGATTGTAAGATTGCTTTCGGATTGTGATACATTCGGTCTGGTAGATTCCACTTTTACTTTGGCTCTAAGAAAATCGAATTCGGTGTTTACTCCGTTTCTGTATCTTGCTTCTACTACAGTCAGATTGTCAATAGAATTCTGCAGGCTCTTACTGTTTACTTCGAGAACTTCTTTTAAGAACAAAACGTTATAATAAGATTTTTTAACCTGAGTTTTAACTTTGCTTTCTGCCGAAACTACATTCTCATTTTGCAAATTAGCATAATACTTGGCAATCCTGATTCCCGAAAACACAGGTGTTCCGAGGAAGGGAAGCGGCTCCGATACACTGAACGTATGTGTCATAGTATTATCTGTTCCGAATTCATAATTCTGATCGAAAATATTTATTATAGGTTTTTTAAAAGCCTGATAATATTGTGACGTAAGTGAAATAGTCGGAACGAGATTTTCATCGTAAGTCTGGGATACTTTTTCGGTTGCTTTCAGCCTGTCGAAACGGGCATTAATAATATCCGAATTGTTTTTCATCGCCTCAGAAATAGCCTCACCGAGTGTATACGATTTTTTATATTGAGCATAGGAAAAGTTTAATCCTATCAATGCAATAAATAATGTTAATATAAACTTTTTAAACATTTTTTAATTTTTCAGATTTAAAATTTGTATAATTTTAATATTTTTTTTTCTTTATTGTATATCTTTAATCCTTTAGTTGTTAATATTCCGCTGATAAATATATCTATCGAATAATTTAATGCTTGTCTGAGAGATAATTTGCTATTGATAAGAAAGTCAGTATGTAAAACACTTTTCACAATAGATTCAACCCCGTTCAATATTAAATCCAAGGGAATTTCTTTTAAGTACTCCTCTTTTCTCCCCTCTATAAAAATCTTTTTGAAATGAGTATAGTACTTATCGTTTTTAAATTGCGAATATTTATTCCACAGTTCCGGCCTGTGGATTTGTAAATCACTCAGCCATTTTTCACTCCATTTTGATAAATCGTCTAAATGAAACTGAATCATTTGTACGAGTTTCTTTATTACATTTGTTTTCTGGTTTAAAATTTTAATTTCGTTTTCAAGATGATATTCACAGTTTCTGTCAAGTAATGCCTCTATTAGTTTATCTTTCGATTGAAAATGTTTGTAAATTGTCTTTTTGCTCATATGAAGAAGCGAGGCAATCTCATCCATCGAGATTTTATTGAATCCGTCCCTGTAGAATCTCTCCCCAGTGTATTTTAATATAATTTCTTTTTCTATCATTCTTCTGTTTTTAGGAAACTATTTTCGTTTATTTAGTTTCCAAAATATGAAATTTAATTTTTACTGTCAATATAAAACGAAATAATTAATGTTAAGAAATTGTTAATTATTTTTATATAAGTGTTAATATATGTACAAACATTTATTTTTTACGAAATCCGCCGGTAGAAAGTTACAAAGAATCCGGAGTCTCATTTTGCGGGGTTCCGGAATTATCGGAAATTAAGATATTGTAAAAAATTATTTCACCATCATCATTGATTTTATGTATATTATTTTATCGCCAACCGTGAGACAGTAAAAATAAATCCCGCTTGCAATACGGTTACCGGCTAATAAGTTATCCGGAAATTTTGTCTCATATGTCCCTGCTTTTAGCGTGCTGTTTACCAAAGTTGAAATTTCCTTTAATTTATCCTGAGCTGTTATAGTATTAAACGAAATGAAAATAATCAGAGAAAGAAACATTAAAATTGATATTCTATTCATATTTATTAAAATATATTTTAAAAGAAGATTACCATTATATGTAACACTAAAAGCAATATTTATGTTTCATTTTCTTTTATATTTAACTTATAAAATAAATAATATGGAAAATCAAAAGTTTAATGCTTTTTTTGTATTCGCTAATTATTTGATTATTAAATAAAAAAATGATAATTTATTGAATGTAATTATTATACCTGCTATAACTTGAAAAAGACAACAATATTGATCCTGTGCGTAATAATACTGTTCAATACAGGGGGCTATTATTTGGCATATTTTCAGGTACAAAATTATTTTAAAAGTATAGCAACGGGCAGGATAAATGAATACATACCTCTGGATAAACTTACCCTGATTAAAATTAATTTAAAATCTACAGAATCAGATTCTAAAAAAGATTATATAAAAGTTAATGAAAAAGAAATTTCATATAACGGAAATATGTATGATATTTATCAGGAGGAGAAAAGCGGTGATACTTTGGTATTGTATTGCTTGAGCGATGAAAATGAAGATAAGCTCGATCAGGCATTTTCGGAATATGTAAATAAAAGTGGTATTGACTGTATAAATCAATCAGTCAGGAATTTATTGGGGTCAATAATTAAAATAGCTTTACCCCCGATAAAGTTTTCTTATAATGAATTCACTCTTTTTAATTTAGTAATATTTAAATCACGAAATAACTTACTAAACGTTATTATCGATGTTCCCGTCCCTCCTCCCAGAATAGTCTGATCTAACCTGGAATAAAATTCAAAAATCTTTAGCCTATCTCTTTTTTTGGAAGAAATGTTATCTGTAAATAATATTTCTGATTTTCATTAACTATTTATATTAGTTACGGATAAATATATTTACTAACAATTTAAATCTAAACTAAATGGAAAAAAGTATATCGATAATAAAAATATCCAATAAATATATTATACTATTCGTTTTAGCAATGGTAATTTCAGGGCTTGGCTTTTATATGAGCAGTAATTCAATCACGGATTATTATTACTACCAAAATAAACCAATGTACATGAATCTGAGAACGGATAAAATATTTATAAAGACAAAACAACAACTAAGCAAAGAAGAACTATCCTCAGTATTAAGCGTGTATAATCAGATAGCTCCGGTTAGCAAGATTGATGAAAAAGAAAAAATGCAATTTATAAATTTAAACATACAAAATACCGCAAAAGCATTAAATGATTTGGTTAAAGCTTTAAATCAAAATCCTCAAATAGAATATTCCTCTGTTGTCTATTCCCCGTTTGATGGAAGCGGAAATAAAGTACTGCAGGGATTAACCGATGAAATCCTTGTTCAATTTAAACAGGGAATGTCTGAAAGCAGTATTAATGAATATTTAAAACTTAATCAATTTGAAATTGTTCAACCATTAAGTTTAACAGGCGGTGTGTCTTATGTTCTAAAAGTTTCAAGAAATATTGAATTATCTTCTTTGGATGCCGCAAATATGGTATATAACAGCGGACTTGTGAACTGGGCAGAACCTAATTTTTATATTTCAGGATTGCTTGCATATGCGCCTAATGACCAGTTCTTTCCGCGTCAATGGTCTATAAAAAACACAGGAAATAATATCCCGGAAGGAATCTCCGGAACAGCAGGTTGTGATATGAGGGTTGACAGTGCATGGAATATAACATTGGGGATTTCTCAGTGTGTAATAGGTATGGTAGACAGCGGTATTGATACAACACATGAGGATATCAGAGGTAATTTACTGATTTCCAAAGGGTACGATTACATAAATGGTCATCCTCTGCAAACTGACGATATGAATCACGGTACCTGTACCGGCGGAATAGTTGCTGCCGTTGGAAACAATACAATGGGAATTTCCGGTATTGCTCCAAATTGTAAGTTAATTCCGATAAAAATATTCAACGCAGCGGGCAGCACAACCACAGCCGCTTTGACAAATGGATTAATATATTCATACCAGTCAGGTGCGTGGATATCCAGTAATTCATGGGGTGGAGGCACTCCGTATGCTCCGGCTGATCAGGCAATCACAGATGGCACGACACTGGGAAGAAGCGGAAAAGGGACTATTTTCTGTGTTGCGACGGGTAATAGTAACGGAGCTTTACAGTGGCCTGCAACAAATCCAAATGTAATTGCAGTCGGTGGTAACAGTCCGTGTAATACAAGAAAATCAACATCAAGTTGTGACGGTGAAACATGGTGGGGTGCAAACTATGGAACAGGATTATCCATTGTTACTCCTTGCGTGAAGGTATATGCAACTGACAGGATGGGAAGTGTTGGTTATTCCCCGACTAATTATGACAGTACATTTAACGGAACGTCAAGTGCAACTCCTAATTGTGCCGGTGTAATTGCATTATCACTATCATTGGATTCAACTCAAAGATGGGATAGTGTCAGAGTAAGACTGTGCAGAACTGCAGATAAAGTCGGAACTTATTCATACACAAGTGCAGGTCCTTATTCGGTTCTTGGAAATACATGGAATACCGAAATGGGATATGGTAAAGTAAATGCCTTCAGGTTGTTGAAATTAAATCAACAAATGATGGGACCTGTCATTTCTCATACACCTTTGGGAAATACTGAACAAACTACAGGTAACAGAGTCGTAAATTGCACAATTTCTCCTGCTACAGCGGGTATTAATCCTTCTTTGACTAAATTATATTATGCAAAAAACAGTACAACGTGGACAAATGTTGCTTTGACAAATTCAGGCGGTCAGAATTGGACAGCAAATCTACCACTTACCGGTGCAGGAACTTATAATTATTATTTGACAACAACAGATTCTGCAAGTAAAACATCTACTGCTCCATTTGGTGCTCCAACATCTTATTATTCATTTGTTGCTTCATCTGATACAGTAAAACCTGTAATAGTGACCACACCGATTCCAAATACTCCAAAACAAAGCTGGCCGGTAGCGGTAACGGCAACTGTAACGGATAATATCGGAGTTGACTCTGCCTGGGTAAGATGGTATAAAAATACTGTTTCGAATTACAAACAATTTAAATTGATTAATACAAGCGGAAATATTTATTCTGCAACATTTAATTCGTTAAATTCGGACGTAACTCCGGGTGATACAATAAAATACAGAATAATAGCTCAGGATATATCTTCCGCTCACAACAGAGATTCTTCCGCATTATATGCATTTGCAATAACAAATGTAGTAACAAATAATGTGTGTCGTACAGTCTGGGTACCAATCAGAGATAATACAACAAATTATGACAGCTTCCAGGTAGGAACTCACTCAAATATAATAAAAGTGAATTTCACGATGACGCAGTTAATTCATACATATGACGGAGATGTTACATTTGCGCTAAGGTCGCCGTCGGGAACGGAAGTAATCTTATCGGCAAATAACGGAGGCGGTGGAGATAATTATATTAACACAGTCTTTAATGATTCAGCAACTACACCGATAGCTAGCGGAACAGCTCCGTTTACAGGTACCTTTACCCCAACCGGTCCGCTTGCTGCATTCAATGGTCAGGATCCGTACGGATGGTGGAGATTGCGCGTGAATGATAATGCAGGCGGAGATACTGGACATGTTGGGCAATATTGCGTACAAATATTTTCAGGCAGTATAATAACCGGCATTAATAACGGGAATAAGATACCAACAGAATATTCCTTAAATCAAAATTATCCGAATCCGTTT
>PMIW01000141.1 GCA_003158365.1 Ignavibacteriota bacterium
TCTTGCATCCATTGCGGGTTCTGTAATGCTCGGAGTGGGGCTAGGAATTATATTCAGATTCTACGGATCGACGGGCGGTACAGATATTCCGGTTGCAATGCTTAAACAATATACGGGTATGTCAATCGGAACAGGTTACTGGGTAATAGAAACATTAATTATTTTTTCTATCGGGATTGCATTCAAAGATTTAAATCTGGTTATTTGGGGTTACCTGAATTTATTCATCACAACTAAGATTGTGGATTTAACAGCAGAGGGAGTGCCTTATGTAAAGGGGGCTTACATTGTTTCCACCTGCGAAGATGCAATCAAGGCGAGGATATTAAAAGAGCTCGACAGGGGTGTAACAATTTTTTTGGGAAGAGGCGGCTACTCGGGAAATGAGCAGGACGTACTTTTCTGCGCTGTAAACAGAAGACAGGTAACGCAGCTTAAAAGAATAGTAAAGGAAGAAGACAAGAATGCGTTTATGATTTTAATGGATGTGCACGATGTGCTCGGTGACGGATTCAAAACAAGAATGATTGATTTCCAGAAACCGGCTAAAGAAACAATGAATAATGAATAATTAGTAATGAGTAATAAAAACCAATTGTATCGGAGAGTCTTCCCGATTTATTGAGAAGACTCACTAGAAAAATAATCATTTAATTAACACCATCTTCTTCGTATCCGTAAAATCCCCTGCTTGAATTGTATAATAATAAATCCCGCTTGGCAGATTGCTTCCGTCGAATGTAACTTCATAAATCCCGGGTGATTGTTTTTCATTCACCAGAATTTCTATCTCTTTACCTAAAATATCAAATATTTTTATTGTTGTAAATTTGCTATTTGGTATTTGGTATTTGATATTTGTCGAAGGATTAAAGGGATTCGGGTAATTATTATAAAGTTTATATTCAGTCGGGATTTCGGAAGAAATTTGATGTATTCCTGAAAAATTTATTGTCTTAAAATTCCAAACAGAAGAATATGTTCCCTGTCCCCCGATATTCACTGTGGATACCTTCCAGTAATAAATTGTATAATAATTAAACTTTCCGGGAGGAATGGTAAGTTCAGATGAAACAACTATTGTATCAAGAATACCTGTAATCAGGACTCTGTATGATGTTGCTCCTGCCACATCTGACCAGTCAAGTGTTGGGGTTAAAGAAATATTTACTGAATTATTCGGAGGATATAATAAAGTAGGTGGAGGAAGTGTCGGAGAAATCGTCGTAAAATTACAAACACTTGACCAGTTACCTGCTCCACAAGGAGGACCAACGCTGCACATTCTCCAGTAATAAGTCGTGTTATATTCAAGAACTATTGATCCAATCGGTGTTGTATCACATACAATCAACGGTACAAAGGTTGGAAATTTTGAAATCTGGAGAATATAAGCAGTTGCTCCGCCAACACCGTTATAGCTAAATAAAGGTGTATTTGATACATTAATAGAATTGCATGGAGGCGTTAATAATACAGGAGGATTTAGAAGCGTCCCGCCCCTTACTCTTCTTACGGGAGTATATGAACTTGAGCCGTAACTGTTTGATGCTCGTACGTGCCAATAGCAGTATGTAGCCCCGCTAATTATACCACCTGGTAAGGTGTATTGTGACACATTTAAATCTTCATCGATAACTAATGCTGTAAAATTTATATTTAATGAAAACTGTATCTTATATGAAGTTGCTGTCGGCACATCATTCCAATCGAATATGTATGGCGGACATAGAGTTGCGCTGTCTGCGGGAGAAATTATTATCGGAACTCCCGGAACCTGTGAATATAAATTTGCCGTTGCGAAAATAAGGAAAGCTAAAAGGAATATCTTTTTCATTTTGTTCAAATTAAAATTATTCAAAACACATTTTGAAAATTTTAATAACCTCTGAAAATTCTAATCATTCAAAATCATATATGAAATATATGATAATCTGAAACCCCATAACTCATTAATCTAAAAAATTCCTTTTTAATATGCAAGAAAGATATTGTGAGATAATCAACCTGAAAAGTGCTTAAATAGGTTACCAAGCAGGAGCTTGGTAACCAGATGAAAAACATTAAATCTGTGTAAATCAGTTCTATCTGCGTTATCTGTGGTCTAAGGCTCTAATAAAACTTCGGGAATCCTTTCGGATTTGTTTCGCTCATAATTTCATAAACCGCCTTGAAAACATCCTCAGCACTTGGCTTGGAGAAATAATCCCCATCTGCACCGTATGCAGGTCTGTGAGCTTTCGCACTCAGGGCAACAGGTTTCGAATCGAGATACTGATATCCGCCCTGAGCATCGAGCACCTGCTGCATCATATAAGCCGAACCGCCNNCCGTTTAAATCAAACGGCAGAAGCGTCTGAACATCAATAAGTTCGACCGATATTCCTGTTTTCTTTAATTTTTCCATTGCAGATTTTGCAATATCTACGCAGGCTCCGTAAGTTACAAGCGTAACATCGCTTCCCTGCACGAGCACTTCGGGCACACCAAGCGGTAAAGTTATATCACCGATATTTGCGGGTAATTTTTCCTTTATCCTGTATGCGTTTAATCTTTCTATAATCATTCCGGGTTCATCGGATTTTAAAAGAGTATTATAAAATCCAGCAGCCTGCGTCATGTTCCTCGGAACGCAAATATGCAATCCGCGGAATGCATTGATTACCATTCCCATCGGTGAGCCGGAGTGGAAAATACCGACCAGCCTGTGCCCGCGAGTTCTTATAATCAGCGGAGCTTTCTGTCCGCCTGCAGTTCTGTACCTGAGATTTGCAAGGTCATCGCTTATTATCTGCAGTGCATATAATAAATAATCAAGATATTGAATCTCAGCAATCGGTTTTAATCCTCTGAGAGATGCACCTATTCCCTGCCCGATAATTGTTGCTTCGCGGATTCCCGTATCAGTAATTCTAATGTCTCCGTATTTCGCCTGCAATCCCGCCATTCCCTGGTTAACATCTCCGAGTTTTCCCACATCTTCGCCGAAAGAAATTATTCTCGGGTCGCGTTTAAATGCTTCATCGAAAAATGCAAGAAGAATTTCTCTTCCCGCTACCATCAATGAATCATTATTATATATTGGTTTAATTTCTTTTACGTTTAGTGCACTCTCCGCTGTTTCGCTGTGGAGGTGAGTATTAAATCTCACTTCATTTTCTCTCAGAAAATTATTCTGCCATTGAATAAGTTTTTCCCGTGCCTTGCCCGATTCATCTTTTGTTGCAAGCAGAACGTCAAAAGCCGCTTGTGCATTGACTTTATGCTCTATATCAAGATTGCTCTGCATCCATTTATTAATTTCATTTACCCTTGCGGCATTTTTACTTGTCGCAGAAATTTCACTGAATATTTTACCGAGTTCAAGCCGTTCTTTCCTTATCGGGTTACCGAATTCTTCCCATGCTTCTTTCTGAATTTGCTTTACATATACTTTAGCATTTTCTTCTATTTTATTAAGCTCTTCTTCCGTCGCAATTTTTTTACTGAGTATCCACATTCTCATTTGCTTAATGCAGTCAAAATCAAGTTCCCATTGCAGTCTCTCTTTTGTTTTATATCTTTCGTGCGAACCGCTTGTAGAGTGTCCGAGCGGTTGTGTCATTTCGGTAATATGGAATATAGCAGGAATATGTTTTTCGCGTACTATTGCAATTCCCTCTTTATACATTTTAATTAATCTCTCATAATCCCATCCCGGAGCGCGGTATATATTATAGCCCTGCTGAAATTTTTCATTATACCTGAATCCTTCGAGTACTTCCGAAATACTTGATTTTGTAACCTGGTAAATATTCGGAACGGATATTCCGAATCCGTCATCCCATATCGACATTGCGAGAGGCACCATCAGCACGCCTGCCGCATTTATAGTCTCATAAAAAATTCCTTCGGCTGTACTTGCATTGCCTATTGTTCCGAATGCAACTTCATTCCCATTTACGGAAAAATCTTTCAGATATTTTAATTCAGGATTGTGCCTGTAAAGCTTTGATGCGTATGCAAGCCCGAGAAGTCTCGGCATTTGCGCTGCCGTCGGGGCTATATCGGCTGTGGTATTTTTCATATTCACCTGGCTTTTCCAGCTTCCGTCTTCGTTCAGCAGTCTTGTTGCGAAGTGATTATTCATCGAGCGTCCTGCGCAGGCAGGCTCGTGATTTATATCCGTATCGCCGTATAATTGTGCGAATAGTTGTTTTATTGTTGCCATTCCCGAAGCAAGTATAAAAGTCTGGTCTCTGTAATAACCCGAACGGAAATCCCCGTTTTTAAATGCTTTTGCCATTGCAATCTGCGCTATTTCCTTGCCGTCTCCGAATATTCCGAACTGTGCCCTGCCCATTAATGATTCTTTACGACCCAATATGCTCATCTGGCGGCTTTCATTCGCAAGTTTGTAATCATTTAATATCACGATTTTATCATATTTACCGTTACCCGACATTTTTTCTATTTTTAAATCAGATTTGCTGTCTGTTTGATTAGACATTAAGTTCTCCTGTTAGTTTGTGTATTTCTTCACAAAAACTATTGTTTTTATATTTTCTTATAAAAAAGTCAATCCCGCACTTTTAAACAAAAAATAGACTACTTAAGTTCTAAAATAGAAATTATTGTATTTAGTATAAACGCAATTCCAAAAGAGCATTCACCACTAAGGTCACTTAGTGCACTAAGTGTTCTTAGTGGTAAAAAGCTTTATATTTTATCATTTTCAAAATTATACTATCTTAAAAAAATAAATCAAATTATAATATGCCACTCGATAAACTTAAAGAAAAAGCTCTCGGAGCCGCAGGCGGATTAAAGGATAAAATTTCCGACCTGAAAGGTAACATTTTCGGCACGGAAGAGGAAGAAATCAAAGAGGAGTTCAAAGATTCAGGTACAAGCAAAATTCAGGAAATGTTGAATTATATTACTGATTCTACCGACCTTATACACAGAGCAGGATTTGAATTAAGCGGATTGGGTATTTCGATTGCCATAGCTCCAATAATAAAAGTTTCATTCGCCTTTATAAAGAAAATCTCCGAAGATGAAAGAGTAAATGTTTTAGAGGAAGTCAAAGAAAAAAGAATAATGAAAATTCTTTTGGTATGTTTGTTCAAAGCAAGTGATTTTGTTGACGGTATTAAAGTGGGGAATTACAAACTCGGCGGTGTGGATATTTCTTTGGGCTTAACACCGGGAATCAATGTAACATTTAAAAAATAAATTCCATACACATTACTTAAATTATAAATGGAAAATAAAAAATCTACCGGATTAAAATCCTTCTCACGCAATTTCTGGGTTGTAATTATTATGGAGTTCTTCGAAAGAGGCTCATACTATGGAGTTATGTCGGTGCTGTCTGTTTACCTTGTACTCAGTGTCGCAGAAGGCGGACTGGGATTTTCAAAAGAATCAGTCGGAGTAATTAACAGCGTAACAAGACCTCTTTTATATTTACTGCCGATATTATCCGGAGCAATTGCAGACAGGTATGGCTATAAGAAAACCCTGATGTTTGCTTTTATCATTATGAGCATAGGTTATTTTCTTACAAGTCTTGCGAGTGCATATGCACTGGTGTTCCTTAGTTTGCTTTTCATGACACTCGGTGCAGGATTTTTCAAGCCGGTAATCTCCGGAACAATTGCACGCAATACAGATGAAAAAAATTCCTCTCTCGGATTCGGAATTTATTACTGGTCAATAAATCTCGGCGCTTTTATTTTCCCGCTCATTCTTGTTCCTTATTTAAAAAGCATTTCGTGGTCACTAATATTCGTGATGGCCGCAATCGGTACGGGATGGCTGATTTTCCTGAATCTCTTTGCATATAAAGAACCCGATAAACCCGAAACTTCAAAAAAAGTAATTGATGCACTGAAAGGTATTCTTCTTGTACTTAAGGATTTCAGATTTATAATTATGATTGTAATTTATTCGGGCTTCTGGATACTGTATTTCCAGATGTTCGATACGGTACTCTGGTATTTAAAAGACTATATGGATATGACTCCAGTGAATAATCTCGTGAATTCTTTCCTCGGATTATTTATAAATAACCCGAACTGGAAATTCGATGCAGAGCACGTAACGGTTATAAATGCTTTAACTATTATAGTGCTGCAATTATTTGTATCCAATATTGTAAAAAATAAAAAAGCACTGCCTACAATGATAGCGGGAATCACAATGGGTACAATAGGAATGGGTATGCTTGCAATTTCAACTTATGCGTGGGTGTTCATGGCGGGAATTATAATTTTCTCCATCGGGGAAATGACGGCACATCCGAAATTTATTTCTTACATAGGTCTGATTGCACCCGAAGATAAAAAAGCATTGTATCTCGGGTATTCATTTTTATACGGAGTAATCGGAAGCGGCATTGGCGGAATACTCGGAGCAAGTCTATATGTTCATTTTGTGGATAATCTGAAGGCACCGTCGATATTATGGCTGATATTCAGTGCAATCGGAGTTGCAACAATAATTGGTTTAATGCTGTATAACAAGTATCTTGCACCAAAAAAAGTTTAAATGTTTGATAATTAAGACATAATATTCCCTTTTCTATTGAAAAATCGAAGATAATTGTCTATTTTGCTTATTCCCAACAGAGGGCGGTTAGCTCAGCTGGTTAGAGCGCCACGTTGACATCGTGGAGGCCATTGGTTCGAGTCCATTACCGCCCACTTTTTTTATTATTTAGAGTTTTATGCCGCAGAGTCACAGAGGAAAACTTTATTAATAATATTATTAAAAGAAAATTGTTATAAAATATAATGAGTGATAAAATAAAAATAACTTTTCCGGACGGAAGTTTAAAAGAATACGATAAAGGTATAACTGCATTCGATATTGCAAAATCAATCAGCAGTAAATTCGCAGACAGCATTCTCGTGTGCAAGTTTAACAGCAAGGCAATCGATTTATCATTACCGATAAATGATGACGGGAAAATTTTATTTTTTAAATTCGATTCTCCCGAAGGCAAGGAATGCTACTGGCATACATCTTCGCACATGATGGCGCAGGCAATCGAAGAGCTTTACCCGGGCGCAAAATTCGGCGTGGGTCCTGCAATCGAAGCGGGATTCTATTATGATGTTGATTCGGATACAAAATTCACTGAAGAAGATTTAAAAAAGATTGAAGACAGGATACTTGAAATTGCAAAACGTGATTTGAAACCCGTGCGCGAAGAGAAACCAAGACTCGAAGCAATCGAATATTTTAAAACAAAAAGACCCGACCCGTATAAAGTAGAAATACTCGAAACAATTGCAAAGGATGAATCAGTAGTTTCTTTGTATCACCAGGGTGAATTCACCGATTTATGCCGCGGTCCGCATCTTCCGACCACTGCAAAAGTGAAAGCAGTAAAATTATTATCAGTCTCGGGCTCATACTGGAGAGGCGATGAAAAAAGGCAGATGCTNNCAGAGAATATACGGAATAACATTCCCGACTCAAAAAGAAGTTGACCAGTATTTAAAAGACCTCGAAGAAGCAAAAAAACGCGACCACAGGAAACTCGGTAAAGAACTCGATTTATTCTTCTTCCACGAAGTCAGCCCGGGTGCGCCTTTCTGGCTTCCCAACGGAATGATTATATACAGGGAAATAGAAACTTTCTCGAGAAAACTGCACGACAAATACGAATACGATGAAATTAGCACGCCCATTATAGTTCGTGAACCTTTATTTAAAACTTCCGGGCATACTTCCCATTATGCTGAAAATATGTTCAAGATAATCAGTGATAATGAGCCGATGTACCTAAAACCGATGAACTGTCCCGAAGCAACTTTGGTTTATTCTTCAAAACTCAGAAGCTATAAAGATTTGCCGTTAAGACTTAGCGAGCTCGGCAGGATGCACAGAAATGAATTACGCGGAGCGCTCGGCGGAATGTTCAGAGTCAGGCAATTTACAATGGATGATGCTCATATATTCTGCCGCCAGGACCAGATACTCGTGGAGATTACACGCGTGCTTCAGCTTATGACAGAAACTTATTCGGCATTCGGATTCACTCCGAATTATTATTTGTCGACAATGCCTGATGAACATATGGGCTCGGAAGAATTATGGAAAGAAGCGGAAAATTCTTTATCAGAGGCGCTTAAATTTAATAATCTCGAATATAAAGTAAACGAAAAAGACGGCGCTTTTTACGGACCGAAAATAGATGTGCATATAAAAGATGCTTTGAACAGAACCTGGCAGCTTGCAACTGTTCAGCTCGATTACCAACTGCCGGAAAAATTCGATTTGACTTATGAAGGCAGCGACGGAAATAAGCACCGCCCTGTTATGATTCACCGCGCAATTTACGGAAGCTTTGAAAGATTCGTAGGAATATTGACCGAGCATTTTGCGGGAAACTTTCCGCTCTGGATTGCTCCGGTACAGGTATCGGTTCTCTCAATCACAGATGCTTCAAAAGATTATGCCGAGTCAATATATAATGAATTGAAAAATAATGGTTTAAGAGTATTTTTTGATGCAAGAAATGA
>PMIW01000020.1 GCA_003158365.1 Ignavibacteriota bacterium
CACGCACCGGGTGCTCGGCGAGCGGCGTACGATGGAAAGCGTCCACACGGTTTTTCAAAACCGTAAGCGGATTTTCAAAGCGGAAAAAATTTCCTTTATGGCGCACTTCGACGTGCAGATCATGGGCGCGGTCGTGCTGCACCAGGGAAAGATAGCGGAAATGCGCACGGGCGAAGGCAAAACGCAGGTGGCGGTCATGGCGGCGTATCTCAACGCGCTTTCCGGCAAAGGCGTGCATGTTATAACCGTCAATGATTACCTTGCTAAACGCGACAGCGAATGGATGGGAAAAATCTTCAATTTTCTCGGAGTGAGCGTGGGGTGTCTTGATAAAAGCGAACCAGGGACCCTGCAGCGCCGCGAAGCCTATTTGTGCGATATAACCTATGGGACTAATAACGAGTTCGGATTCGATTACCTTCGCGATAACATGGTTGTGGATAAAGAGCACCTTGTACAGAGAAAACATTTTTATGCAATAGTCGATGAAGTTGACTCGGTGTTAATCGATGAAGCAAGGACTCCGCTTATAATATCGGGTCCTGTGGATGCGCCGACGCACAAGTTCGATGAAATGAATATAAGGATTAAGAGAATTGTAGATGCGCAGAGAAATCTGGTTAATACGCTTACGACAGAAGCAGAAAGAATACTCAGCCTTGAAAACCCCAAAAAAGAAGAAACAGAAAAAGCAGGATTATATCTTTTCCGTTCATACAAAGGACTGCCGAAGCACAAAAAACTTCAGAAGATACTCTCCGACCCGAATTATAAAAAGCTGATGCAGGATACAGATATGTTTTACAACCGCGACCAGGGCAGAAACATGCACGAGGTAGATGATGATTTATATTTTGTCGTGGATGAAAAATCGCACATAACGGATTTAACGGAAAAAGGACGCGAATACCTTGCGCCATCTGCAGTGGAAAGGGATTTCTTCGTACTTCCCGATATGGGCTCGCAGGTTGCGGTTCTGGAGCACGATGAAACACTGACAGAAGAAACACGCGAGATGAAACGCGAAGAGTTAAACAGAGTTTATGCAGAGCGTTCGGACAGGCTTCACACTGTTGACCAGCTTTTAAAGGCATATGCGCTTTATGAAAAAGATGTCGAGTATGTGATACAGGACGGAAAGATTATGATTGTAGATGAGTTCACGGGAAGGATTCTTTCAGGCAGAAGATATTCGGAAGGACTTCACCAGGCAATAGAAGCAAAGGAAGGCGTAAAAGTAGAAAAAGACACGCAGACACTTGCGACGATTACTTTACAGAATTATTTCAGGCTTTATAAAAAGCTTGCGGGTATGACGGGTACAGCGGAAACGGAAGCGGCTGAGTTCTGGGATATATACAAGCTCGACGTTGTCGTGATTCCGACAAATGTACCCTGCATAAGAACTGATTTCAACGACCAGATATACAAAACCAAACGTGAAAAGTACAATGCGGTTATAGAAGAAATTTCAAAAATGCGCGATATAAAAAGACCAGTGCTGGTCGGTACAACGAGTGTGGAAGTATCAGAAACAATCAGCAGGCTTTTAAAAAGAAGAGGAATAACTCACGAAGTATTAAATGCAAAACAGCATCAGCGTGAGGCGCAGATTATTGCAAATGCAGGTTTGCCGGGTTCGGTAACAATTGCAACTAACATGGCAGGACGCGGTACGGACATCAAGCTCGGTCCCGGAGTACCGGAAGCAGGCGGTCTGCATATTATGGGCACAGAGAGGCACGAATCGAGGCGCATAGACAGGCAGTTGAGAGGACGCTCCGGACGTCAGGGCGATCCGGGTTCATCGAGATTTTTCATTTGCCTGGAAGATGATTTGATGAGGCTTTTCGGAAGCCAGAGAATTGCAGGAGCAATGCAAAGGCTCGGGCTGGAAGAAGGACAGGCAATCGAGCATAAGATGATTACGAGTTCGGTAGAGCGCGCGCAGAAAAAAGTAGAAGAAAACAATTTCTCGATACGTAAAAGACTTCTGGAATATGACAACACGATGAACCAGCAGAGGGAAGTAATTTATGATAAGAGAAGACAGGCGCTGATGGGTGAAAGACTGAAGGACGAAATATTCGAGATGGTTGATAAGAGTATAGACGGAATGATTGCGAAATATATCCCTGAAGCGGATATAAGCGGACTGGTCGATGAAGTGCAGAGGACATTCCTTGTAAGGCTTGCAATCACTCCCGATGAATTTTCGAAACTCGGAGAAGTGGGCTTGAAAGACCTGGTAATGAAAGAGACCCGCGCATTTTACAAGAGGAAGGAAGACAGGTACGGAAGCGAGCTGATGGGAAGGATAGAAAGATTTGCGATGCTGACCGTAATAGACGAAAAATGGAAAGAGCATCTTCGCGAGATGGATGATCTGAAAGAAGGAATTAATTTCAGGGCATACGGACAGAAGGACCCGCTGATAGAATACAAGATGGACGGGTTCAAGCTTTTCGAAGCAATGCTTGGTACAATATCGATAGATGTAATTAATTTTATATTTAAGTTCACGACACAGACACCCGAAGAAGCACAGCAGGTGCGTGGTCCGAAGCAGGTTAATTCCTCGGTTTTGAGAACACAGCACGAGGCATCGGACGGAATGGGTTTTTCAGGCAACCTGGAACCCGAAGAAAACGCAGCAGCAAGAACTGGCAAGCATCAGCCAATAAAAGTTGCTCCGAAAACAGGAAGAAACGACCCGTGTCCCTGCGGAAGCGGGAAAAAATATAAGAACTGTCACGGTAAATAAAGGGTTGTAAATACCGATTATTTTATATATTTCGTTAATTGGTAAGTATAAAATAAATACTTGAGTCTTACATAAAGTTTAATTAATTTTAAATAATTAAGAAATAAAATAATTGTTATGAAAAAAATTCACTTTTTATTTCTGCTGACTATAATATTAGTCTTCTCATCGAGTGTGACCGCTCAATTAGTAAGTACTTCCATTTTCAAAAGACCCAATGTTATAATGGATGTATCCTTCGGGTATGCATTACCCGGCTTTGATTTCAGCGGTTCGAGGGTTAAAGATTTCTGGGAGTTAAAAGGATACGGCGTAACAGGAGGATACAGTGCTACATTCACTCCAAAAGTTACAGTGCATAATTTTAAGCAAGGTCAAATCAGGACCTATCTTACAATTTCGTTTACAAATTTTTTCGGAAGCGAGAATACTGCTTTTTCCATCGATTCTATATATCATAACATAGGCGGCATGGTGCCCATCCGCTGGCCTGACACGTCGTCATATAAAACCCCGCTGGAAACAATCGGTGCAAGTTCAATAAGATTCAGCGCTCCATATATTGCATATGGATGGGAAATTGCTTTATACACTGACAAAGAGCACCGCTCGATATTTAATTTTGGCACGGATTTTAATTTTACTGTTATGTGGGGAAAAGTTTACGACCAGCCTTTAGGACACCCGGAAAATCATAACAATATAATCAGTGCTACAAGACTCGGGCTGGGGTTTAATCTCGCGTATTCATACCGATTAATTGAATCAATTGGTATAAATGTCGGTACAAGAATGCAAATTACAAATCTCTTCAATAAAAAATCCGATGTAGTTACTGATATCGGAGATATACCATTGAATGACGAAGGGAATTCGACGATAAATCCTTTGATGAGCAAGAGCAGAACTATCGGCTACTTCTCATTTTATTCGGGAATTTCATTTTATCTCGGCGGTAAAAGATAAATATTAAATAATCAGTTTTTATTTAATGCCTGATGCACTTTTTCAGCCTGCAACATAAATATTTCTATTTTTGATTGTATAATCTGCGGGAAAGCATTTCCGTCTGTTTCCACATACAGGAACGGAAGGTTTTCTATTTCTTCGGGATAGCCGTTTTTACTGATTCCGAGGCTTCTGTACTTGCCTTCAATCGTCATTTCTTTTTTCAATATTGC
>PMIW01000001.1 GCA_003158365.1 Ignavibacteriota bacterium
TATGGTAAATAAGTCGATGAGCCTATTCTTAATACGCAGGTTTTAGCTGCATAAGTTCCGTTTCCGGGTTTTGATATATTTACTATATTATTATTTCTTACATCAATCGAATATGTACTGCTTAAATAAATACCGTTACTTCCGTATGATGTACTTGTGCCTGTATCAGCCAGGTATATACTGTTGTTGTAAATACCGTTGTATGTACCGCCTGCAACATATATTCCGATTGTTGCAAGGTTACTGGTTGAAGAAGTTGCTTTTAAATTTGAAATGAAATTGTTGTAGTAATAATTATTTGTACCACTGCTCGAATAAATTCCATAAACAGCACCTGAGGTATAAGCACTGTCTTTCAAATTATTAATTTTGTTGTTATAAACATAATTGTACATGGCATTTGCACAAAATATTCCATAAATAGCATAACCTGTTCCTGTGAAATTATTGGAAATAGTATTATTATATATATAGGAATAATCCGTCGTGGCAGGGGAAGAGTAAATACCATAGTTGTAATACCCCCCTGTACTTCGCATATTACTTATTGTGTTATCGTGAATATATTGTTTTGCTTTATTAAAATATGAATAGTATGCATATATCGGATAGAAATATGCAGAGCCGCTGTTATATATATTATTTACTGTATTGTTGTATACATTCAGTACATTACCCCAATAATACGGATAAATAAAATAATATGAATTTGAATTAGTAAGTGTATCATTTGCAAAAGTGTTACCGACTATATTAAGAGTATCTGCTGAACTATAATACGGATAAATTCCATAGAATGTTGAAGCAAATCCTGTTCCAAATGAACCCGCGAAAGTATTATTATTGATATTTACACGGTTTGGGCTTATTGGTGCAGATGAAGTTGCTCCTGCATAATATGTATAAATACCATAATAAGTATATGCAGCGTTGAAGTAATTGAAATTAATCGTATTACCGGAAACATCTATATTGGCATCGTATCCATAATACAAATAAATACATTCAGTATAGTATAACGTATTTGGTTGCGTTGCAACATAATTGTTTAGAATCTTTAATCCGTTACCCTGGTAATATGTATAAACACCATAAGCATAAGAAGACAAACCACCGCCGCCGATTAAGAAAGTGTTTCCTATAATCTGTGTATTCCGGTCATATAATATATAAGGGGCAGGGGAGGCATATCCATAAGCATAAATACCTTTATAGGCATTTACTATAGTATTATTTTGATAAGTATTATTTGAGTTTGTACCTGCCGCATTATACGGAACTACAGTATAATAATGGTAAATACCTGTTGTATTTGCATTGGTCGCCTTCATATATATTTTACAATTCCTGATTGTATTATACTGTGACCCTATTGTACTTGTAGGATTTGTTACATAATATCCCCATTCAAGATTGTTATTTCCCAATGCGGTATCTTTTTGTCTGATGTTAATCGAATCAAATGTAGTATATTTTGCACCTAATAATCCGATTACATAATCATTTGTTGCTGCTGTTCCGCCTCTTTCGACCCAGACATCTCCAACTTCATCTGATTTCTTTTTAAATGTTACCGTATTAACAGAGCTGACACCAGCAACAGAACCAGTTGAAATGTTTATTGTACTGTCAATTTCCGTTCCTGCATTGGTTCCGAATATTCCGGGTTTTACCAGGAATGTTACAGGACCGCTTACACCTCTTGCATTTAAATCGGCAATTGCAATATTAAAGTTGGGGTAAGTCATTCCACTTCCGATAGTATAATTACCTGACATTGCACCTACTATCTGTCTTGAACCGGTAGGATTCGGGGGAACCGGTTGAACAGTTCCCATTGGAGTTGTTCCGGAAATAGAATCGCAAGTAGCATCAACATAATTACCATTAGTAGCTCCCGATGGAATATCATAAGATAGCCAAAAATAATTTGATCCCTGAGATAAAGTCTGTGCACCCGTAATATTAAATGATCCGTTTGGATTCGTAACAACTGTACCATATTGTGTTGAAGTAGAAAATACAGGACTGATACCTGTATAAAAAACTTTTGCATTTCTAATATCTGTAGTTGGATTCGTTGAACCTGTTGTAGTTAACTTGAAATTAGAAATACTGATTGGATTCAAAGTACCATTGGTAACAACCTGCATACCAATTATTTGGTTATTAGTTGAATTAGGAAGAACTCCTAAAGTATTTTGGGTTGTTGTACTTGATACATACGACATATTAGTAGGAGCGAAAACGCTTATATCATCAAAAGAAAGATAATAAGGAACGCCATTATCTGTACATGTTATTCCGATATAATATATCCCTGTAGTAGTTGGAGTGAAAGTCCCTGTCATTTGAGTATAAGTAGTATTTACCGGTCCGCTGACAGTAGCACCCGTAATTGCTATCATTCCTGTTGCTGACGCTACTGTATTATAGTATGCCGATAAATTTGTCCATCCACTGTATCCATCGGTAATATACCACATACTGAATGAATAAGTCGTACCTGAACTCAATGGAATACCCGGAGTAATTGCCCATTTTTGAGTAGAATTATAATAAAATGCAGCATAATTGACTCCGGAATGTGGTGCTCTGCCATAAGTCTGTGACCCGGTATAAGTTGCTGGATTTCCGGTAGTTGGAATTGTCCAGCCACATGGGAAAGATGGCAATGTTGTAGTTTCAAAGCCATCATTAAATGGAAAAGCAGTACCTGTGCAAGTTGTAAACGTCAAATCGCTTCCGTATGATGTTCCTGAAGTGTTAGTTGCATATGCGCGTACGTGATACAAAGTTCCGCTTGTTAGTCCGGTCAGGTAGCTTGTATAAGCACCGGTTCCGGTTCCGTCTGAAGTATGAGAATTGGAAATCGTCGGATTTGCGGTTGTATTCCAGCAAACTCCTCTTGCAGTAACTGAACTTGAACCCTGGTCTGTAACATTACCTCCGCTGGTAGCTGAGGAAGATCCTGTTGCAACCGGAGTCGTTGTTACTACAGTTGGAAGACTTACAGGTACGCCCGGAGTCCACGTAAATGTCAAACCAGCCGACGGATAAATCGACGAGCTAAATGTCATATAATCACAATTAGTTACGCCGGCTGTCGAAGCTGTCCAACTTGTGGTTGATGTTCTACTAATAAAATCTGCAGTTGTAGCTCCCAGTAATCCTACACCAATAGAGCCATCAGTAGTAGCAGGTGTTTCAGGATTATATACAAATTTGATTACATTTGATGTTTCGTAAAGTTGTACCTGAAAATCTAATTGGTTGGTTTGACCAGAATAAAAACCCCAATGCCACCATTCAACTATAAACACTCTGTTTGGAGTAGTACCTATTGTTAAATATCTAAGAGTATCCACACCAGAATTGCCATC
>PMIW01000052.1 GCA_003158365.1 Ignavibacteriota bacterium
ATTTCATCGAATATTAAAACCGCACCAATTTTTTTACATAATGATTGAACATTAAAAAGGAAATCATTTGCCGGTTTTTCGAATATTGCGGGCTCCATAATTACGCAAGCTGTGTCATAATCAATTGCGTCTATCAATGAATCTAAATTGTTATATATAAATGTATCCGTTAATTCATTATTGAAAGACGGTATTCCGGCATTTCTGTCGGTAACGCTAATGTACCAATCATGCCATCCGTGATAACCGCAGCATAATACTTTATTTTTTTTCGTATATGCACGTGAAAGTCTTACAGCAGCAGATGTGACATCACAGCCTGTTTTTGAAAATCGTATATTTTCTGCATTCAGAACTACATTTCTTATTTTTTCTGAAGCAATAACTTCCATAGGATGCATTAAAGAAAATGTAATACCTTCTTCAAGTTGTTTTCTGATAGCATTGTCAACTTTTTCATATGCGTATCCGAGTACTATAGGACCAATTCCCATATTGTAATCGATGTATTCATTCCCATCAACGTCCCATACATGCGAACCTTTACCTTTTTGCAAATATTTAGGAGCAACACCATCAATCCATTGAGTTGGTCCCTTTGCAAGTGTTTGTGTTTGAGCAGGGATTAGCTTTTTAGCTATTTTAAATAATTTTTCCGATTCTGATATATCGGGATAGCTATCATTAAATGTTACTTTGTTTGCCATTATATTTTTTCTATTTCTTTTAAAATTCTATTTGTTAATAATAGCGGTGTAAGTTCTTCGTATATAAGTATGTCTTTGTATAATGCAGGTTTGAACCATTTTTCTTTAAACGCAATCGGGAAAACCTTTCCGGAAATATTATATTTCATAGCGGTTTCTGAAACGATTGAAAACAGACCACCGGTTAAAAAATGGTCTTCTAAAATCACTGTTAATTTTGATTTTTTTAATATGTTAATGATAATACCCTCATCTATAGGTTTAAGAGTTCTCATATTAATTAATCCGGTATCGAAACCTTTACTTTCCAATAATTTAGATGTTTCGAGCGCTTCTGAAAATAAAATACCGTAAGTTAAAATATTAATGTCTTTTCCCATACTTATTATTTCCGCTTTTCCTTCTACGAAGACGGAAGAATGTGAATAAAGAGGTTTCCTGTTATTATATCTTATATAATAAGGTGAAGGACTATTTAATATTTTTTCCATACAAATCATCATATCATCTTCATCGGCCGGACAAAAGACTCGCATATTTGGAATCCCTCTCATTATTGAGATATCTTCCAAAGCCTGATGAGTAGGTCCGTTTGCTTCAGACATCAAACCCGGTACACCTCCGACAAGTTTAACAGGAAGATTTCCAATTCCAATATCTGTTCTTATAAATTCAAAAGCCCTCATTGTCAAAAATGTTGAAAGTGAATGTGCAATAGGTATTCTTCCCTGCAATGCAAGTCCTGCTGCCATTCCGACAAGAGTCATTTCTGTTATACCGGTATCGATAAATCTGTTTCCAATCTTAGATGGAAGATTCCTTATGGCAGCCCGGTTTTCCGCCGTCATAATTATAAATCTTTCGTCTTTCTTTGTCAGGTTTTCTAAAAGTGTTTCGTAATTCATATTATCTTACCATTAATGTTTCTGATTTTAAAATTGTTTTTTCTTTTGTTCTGAGTTCGATAAGTAAATCTTCGATTTCTTCATAAGTGAAATTAACAAACCATCTATCAGCTTTTTCTTCTATGCTTGGTAATCCCTTTCCTCTTATTGTGTCTGCAATAATAATAGTAGGTTTTCCTGAATTTCCGGAAATTTTCGAAAATACTCTTTCCATATCTATAAAACTGTGTCCGTCGGTTTTTCCTACATTCCATCTAAAGCTTTCAAACTTTTCAGAAAGAGGCTCGAGTTTTATCAAATTTTCGGTTTTAGTATTTGCCTGAAATTTATTTCTATCTATTATGGCAATTAAGTTATCGAGTTTAAGAGAAGGAGCAACCAGCAAAGCTTCCCAGATTGAACCTTCGTTTAGTTCTCCGTCACCAAGTAATACCACAACTTTATTTTTCTGTTCTTTTAATTTGCAATCATATGCAGTACCCATTGCAACACTTAATAGATGTCCGAGTGAACCGGAATGAAATTCCACTCCTGGAATATTTGTATTTGGATGCCAGTAAATAAAATCATTGGTTTTAAGATGATTGTTCAGTCTTGCTTTATCGAGTAATCCTGTCTCAACCAATGTACCATACAAAGCAGGGACGTCATGCCCTTTGGAAAGAAAGAAAAAATCCCTTTGGGGGTCTTTTGAATTATTCTTATTTACATTTAGAAAACAGTTGTAAAGATAAACCAGAATATCGGTACAGGATAAAGAAGCCCCAATAAAACAACCTCCGTCTGCGGACATTTTTATTATGTGCTCCCGAACTTTGTAAGCGGTCTTTTTTAGTTCATTTATTTTATCTACAGTCATATAAATTTTGTTTGTTCTTGAGCAATAGTTTATAATTCATTAAAATGATTTCTATACCAGTTTACTCCATTATATTTTTTATTTATTTCTTTTATTTCGGGTATTTGTTTATCTATTAGAGTCAATATATCTTTTAAACCAAATAGTGGTTTTACCGGGTATAGCTCTTCGAAGACTCGTTTAATGAATTTATAGTCTTCTAAATAATCAATTGTAAACCTGTGTGACATAGAATAATCCATACCGGTTTCCCATTCAACATTTCCAATACTGAATTTATCGGGGTTATCCCAGATATATGGAGTTGTGTGCTCTCTCTGGTAATCTTCTCTTGCATTTTTCCATGCAGCCTCAAGTGTATCTATTTTCATTATTTCGATATCATTGCCATCAGGATATGTAGCAGGGTGAAGATTACTTACATAATCATACTTGTAAAAATTATTAAAAAAATAATCAAAAACTTTATCGATTATTTTAGGGTCAATCAGAGGGCAATCCGATGGGATTTTTGCAACAATGTCGGCATCGAAATAAAGTGAGGCGTGATAATGCCTTTCAAGTAAATCAAATTCATCTCCTCTGAAATATAAAATTCCTTCACGTTTGCATAATTCTACTAGTACATCATCTTCTTTTTTGAGTGTTGTAGCAATCACTATATTCCTTCCATATATTGATGCTCTTACTCTTTCAACCATTCTTAATATGAGTTCTTTTCCGCAAAGCGGTAACAATATTTTTTCATTTAAACGTGAAGATCCCCTTCTTGCCTGGATAATTATCAGTATTTTATTTGGATTTTGCATATTTATTTATTTAAAATTCCGGAATAGGAATTGCGTAACTATCTTCGTAATCATAAATCTGTTCGGGTACACCATTAATGAGATGCTCACATACCCGGGATATATTAAAAGAAGATTTTCCATTGTTTTGTTTGGGAATTAGTGAATTTAATTTATTCATATTGAATTCAGAATATACTTTCTTTCCGAGCACGAGTCCTACATAAACAACAGATGAATATTTTGTTATCAGGATATCGCAGTTTGCAATCATTTCATTAGTATTTCCTTCAGAAAAAACAATAGAACCCGGAGCATATTTTTTGATTTCATTTAAAGCCCTTTCAACTTTTTCATTCGGATGTAATTTAAATATTATTTGTTTACCATCAGCAATTCGAACGGCATTTATAATAAATTTTTTTCTATTTTCGTATTTATATGTTTCTCTTATATCGGATGTACAAACTAAAACGTAATTCTTTTCGGAGAAATTATTTTTCAAATATATTCCGCAATTATCAAAATTAGGAATACCTGTAACCTTAATTTTTTCATGTTCACAACCATTCTTGATAAACATTTTTTTATATCCTTCAGATGCTACGCAAAAATAATCATAAGAATTTGAAAGACCGGTAGTGGAAGTACTTGCCAGATAACGTGGTAATCCGAGGTATTTTGATGTATAATAAAACAAGTTTTTGGGATCCGTCATACCTTCCTGCACAAGTATTACTTTTTTACTTTTTAATTTTTTTTGAATTATTAAATCACTGCAAGTAAGTATAAGGTCATATTCGTTTTTTTTCCCTTTGTAATCAACTTTTAAACGGTTGACTTTTAAGTATTTTTCCGTATCACTTTTAAATTTACCCCCAAGTACAGTAAAGTCAGTATATCCTTTTTTAGTTAAGGCACCAATAAGACCGTCTGCAAAATAAGGTGTAAACCAGCAATCGTACCTGCTGTTTAGATGTTTTGATATCTCGTGCATCATTGTAGTCTGGTTTATTGACCCTCCTATAAATAGTATTTTTTTCATTCAATAATAAAATCTATTTTGTACAATTAATTCTA
>PMIW01000236.1 GCA_003158365.1 Ignavibacteriota bacterium
AGTTACCCATATTAATATATGGTATTTCTTTCAAATTGTCAATGTGAAATTTTATCCTGATGAATCGGGATGTAAAAAAAGTGATTACAGGATACCAATGTTTTAATCTTCCAATCTTAAAATTTTATGAATCTTANNGAAATTACTAAAAATACAGATATTGCCGTTTCGGAGATTTTGAAGGGAAATGTTGTTGCCCTGCCAACTGAAACCGTTTACGGACTTGGTGCAAACGGACTGGTTAAAAATGCAGTACTAAAAATTTACGAAGTAAAAAAGCGTCCTCATTTTAATCCCCTGATTCTTCATATATATAGCCCGGATGATTTGAATAAATTTGCAAAAAATATTCCCGACGAAGTTTATATATTAGCTGAAAAGTTTTCTCCCGGTCCTCTGACATTTGTGTTGGAAAAGAAATCTAAAGTCCCGGATATTCTGACAGCAGGTCTGGATAGCGTAGCAATAAGATTTCCTGCGCACAAAATGTTCAGAAAAGTTTTGAAAGAATCCGGAGTTCCGATTGCGGCGCCATCTGCAAANNATGTTCGGAAGAATCTCTCCGGTAACTGCACGTGATGTTTATAAAGAGTTAAAAGGGAAAATAAGTTACATTCTCGACGGCGGCAAGTGTGAGGTGGGCATTGAATCTACCGTAATCAGTTTTTTAAACGGTAAAATGAAAATTCTCCGTCCGGGGTTTATTATACAAAAAGATATCGAAAAAGTTATAGGGCATAAATTAAAATCCGGCGGTAAAAATAAAAGCGGGAAGAAGTCCGCCACGGCGGATGCAAAGAACGTAAAAAAGGAAAATAGAAGATATTTATCACCCGGATTATTAAAGAGTCATTATGCACCGCTTACACCTCTTTATGTTGTAAAGGACCTAGCATCACTGACAAAAATCAGCAAGCAGAATTTTCACCACATAGATTTATCAAATTACAAGAATTTAAAATCGATTGCTTCCAATTTGTTCAAGGAATTCAGGAAAGCAGATGAAAAAAAATATGATTTCATCACGATTCAGAAAGTCGAGAACACGGGACTTGGAATTGCCATCAACGACAGGATTGAAAAAGCAAGCTCGGGTAAGATTGAATTAACAAAAGATAAATCAAATTTCTATTTAATTTAATGCCTGAAAAAATCATCATATCGTTCGATGATGAAAAGCCCAAAAAGGCTGATGAAAAAATCATAGTCGAAATAAAACCCGAAAAAAAACTGAATCCTTCGGATGAAATCAAGAATTCGGTTATCAGTTCGTATTACAGGGGTAATCCGCAGTTGACCGGCTGTGAAAGCAGTAATCTCAAGTATCCTGAAGGACTGGAAAACGGGTTCAGAAAGATTTTTTCTTTAAGATTAAATGATATTTTTTTGAATTCAATTTTATTAAATAATAAATACGCTATTTCCTCATCATCTTCGGGTAATACATATTTTATTGACAGGTTTAGCGGGAATCTCAGATCGAAACACTCGTTTGCAAATGAATCTTTTGAAAAAACAGGAATAGTAACCGATAATAAAATTTTTTTAAATTCGATTAAGTCCATTTACGGTTTTGATGTCAGCGCTGAAAATATAAAAGAAAAAAAGTTATATGAATCAGCGGAGGGTTTTTATATTTGGTCAAACTTAAATAAGATTAATGAAAATGCCGTTTTTCTGGAATATTCGCCACTGGAGAAAAAAGCACTGGTTAAAAACTTCGGCATAATTCCTGAAATCTCTGATATACCCGATGTTAAATCAGGTGTTGATATTTCAGTGTCAAAACATTTATTTGATTCGGTAATTATTTATAAAGATTTTATTTTTATATTTTATGACGACAAAATCATGAAATACAGTATCGGTAATTCTGCTTTTAAAGAATATAGCCTGAATTTCTCCATTAATGCCGATACAAATTTTTTATTGCTTGACGGAAAAATATACTTTAACAATAGAAATAATGAAATATTTTATTTTGATATTGCAAACGAAGATGTTAAATTTACGGGTATTAAATGCATGTATATAAATTCGCTTGCAGGCTTTAACGATAATATCTTTATTGGTGTTTTAAACGGGTGGTATTTATTTAAAACAAGCGGCGTTCAAGTATTTTCTTATGAAGACATAAAAGAAAATAAAATAGAGACAGTTAATAAAAATATTCTTGCTGTCTCAAACGAAAATAAAATTGTTTTCCATAATCTTAATAAATTCCACGAAGCGGAGGGGTTCACTGTTACATCAGGTACAATGGATTCGGACAAAATAGTTTCGGCAAGAATCGGCGATGATGCGGTTTTTGTGCTTACTAAAAACGGAATAATGGAAGCTTTTAATAATGACAAATTAAATTTATTGTTAGATTAAAAATTATGTCACGACACTTTTGTCTAATAATATTAAAATTACTATTATTATATTATATTGAGATTAATTTAATAAAATCCAATCAATATAAGTGGATTCCGTATAAAATTCCCGACTAGTCGGGATGCAAAGAGCGCACATTACGGAATGACAAAAATGTTGTGCAAAAATAAAATTATGAAAAAATTATTTATTTATATAATTTTACTGATATCCGGATTATCCTTCGCACAGGGTAATCATTATGTCTTTTTGTTCGATAATTCCGGCAGCATGTCGGGTTTTTACCGCGAACAGAACAGCAGTTTCAGGGTTTTTTGCAAAGCGCTGATTAAAAATTCGGTTACACAAAATGATGATGTTAATGTAATGCTGTTTACGAAATCCGATCTCAAAAGGGGTTTGACATCACCGAAAGAAATATTTTCGGGTAACGGCAAGAACCTTATTCCCGAGCAGGTGATGAATGATTTTAAAATGATGAGAGCAAATGACGGAGGATTCGGAACGACGGATATAATTGAAGCTCTGGATAAAGGAATCGAAACAATAAAAGAAAAAACGGGTATAATATGGCTCGTTACCGATAACATAAATGATAACAGCGGAAGCGGGGATTCTTCTTATTTTAACACGCTCGAATTTTACAAGAGATTAAGAAATGATGATAATATAAAAAAGATTTTGCTCTTTCCTATTCCGGAAAAAATCACTGAAGCAGGATTTACAAATAACGGTTATGTAGTTTACGGCATTGTTTATTCAAAAATAAATATAAGCCAGGCAGAACTCGAAAAATTTGATGCACTTCTAAGGGGCGTCGGAATCAAGCAAAAAGCAATTACACTGAAACCGCTGGATGTAGGAACTGTAGTGCTTAATCCGAAAATCACGCAAAGCAAGATTGCACCCGGAAAATTATACTACGATGGAAAAGTTTTAAGAGGCTTTGATTTCGAAGAAGGTGAAAAAGTAAAGGAGACATTCAATGATTTGACTCTTAAATCAAATCTGTATCCATATATTATCAGAAGCGCAAAGCTTGATGTAAGGCTCGAAAACTTCAAATCATCGGATTACTCGGTTAAATCGCTCGGTACGCAGTCTATTTCACCGTCGACAGTAAGCAATGTCTCTCCCGAAGGTGAAGTGACAGGATTTTCGGTTTTATTTAATATGCCTGAAATCACACCGACATTTTCGTTTAACACGATATTCAAAGAGGATTTTTCTGTAGGCGGGAATCTTGTTCTCGAAGTTTCTCAGGTTGATATTTTACTGGATGAAGGCTATATAAATAACCTTCGTGAACTCTTTGCTCTGGAATCTGTACCCGAAATCTTCAAGCCGGTATTGAAAGATAAAAAAATTGTGACGCAGATTCCTCTGGAAATCAGGATGAAATACGGTCCGTGGAGATTATTTGTACTGATAGGTATTATAGTGATTATCGGTGCTATTATTTCTATTTTTGTTTATCTTTTACTAAAGAAAAAATCTGTTGCAGTTATTCTGGATAACAGAGAAGAAACAAGTATTAGTTTAAGCTTTCTTTCGTCTTATTCGGTTTCAAAAGATTATTCATTTGAACTCGGAAAAATTAAAAAATCATTATTTGGTGAGATAAAATTTACCTATTCAAAATTTACATTGACTCCCGGGATTGCTGTAAGGTTATCGGAAGGTGTTCCGGTAACTATTGATTATGAAGATGAAAATATGAAAAAGAACAATGTTACTCTTATGATTAAAAGCACTGTAGAGAAAAAGGAATTCAGGGAAGCCGATAAATCAAATTTCTATTGATTTTTGAAATCGAAACTGAAGACATATTCTTTATTCTTTCGTTTATTGCTGCCAATATCGTTTTTTCTCCTTTCACAGGGTGATTTATATTCTCAGGGAAATCCCAATTATAAATCCTTTGTGTTAAAATTCACATTTCAGGATTCAGTATTAAAAACCAACGACAAATTTATTATTCAGTACACGGATACGCTGAGAATTGACAAACTGGTGTTGAGCCCTGTGACTGATTACAAATTAAATTACAGGAACGGTGTAATTACTTTTAACAGGGACTTATTTAAAAGATATTCACTGGATACCACAAGAATTTATGACATAAACATACAATACGATTTGTTTCCGTTCAGTTTCAAGGATGAATATTCGAATTTCAGTTTCATAATCGAGCGCGATACATTAACGGGTGACACTGTCCAGATTGCTGTTCAGAAAAAAGACGTGCTTGAGAATTTATTCGAAGGTTCGAGCTTGGAAAAATCAGGCAGCATATTCCGAGGAGTTACAATAGGCTCAAACCGTGACCTGACGCTGAATTCAGGCTTCCGCCTGCAATTAAACGGCAAACTGACAAAAGACATTGAATTAACTGCGGCGCTCACGGATGAAAACACGCCAATTCAGCCTGAAGGAAATACACTGAAACTTCAGGAACTCGATAAAGTATTTGTCGAAGTAAAAACAAGTAATTTATCTGCAACAATAGGAGATATTGACCTGACTTTCCCCCAATCTGAATTTTTGAATTTCAGCAGGAAGATACAGGGAGCCAAAGGTTATGGTGAATTTGATTTCGGAAGCATATTGCTGACAGGTGCCGTATCAAAGGGAAAGTATAATACAAATTCATTTACAGGGAGTGACGGGGTGCAGGGTCCTTACCGTTTGACAGGTGCAAATAACGAAATTAATATTCTGGTTTTATCGGGCTCAGAAAAAGTATATATTGACGGAGTGCAGATGACTCGCGGTGAACAGGCAGATTACATAATAGATTACGGGCTCGGGCAGATTACTTTTACAAATAAAAGATTAATTTCAAATGCTACAAGAATTGTAATCGATTTCGAATATTCCGAAAGGAAGTACAGCCGTACATTTGCAGCATTTAACAATAAGCTTGATTTGCTCAAGAAAAAACTTTCGCTAGGATTTTCCTATATTAATGAAACAGATAACCAAAACAGTACAATAGATTTCACGCTTTCCGATTCTGATAAGGTAATTTTAAAAAATGCAGGCAATGACCCTTCGAAAGCGGTGAAATCTGGTATCGTGATTGCCGGAAGGGACACTCTCTCGCACAGAGGTATTGGTTCTTACATAAAAGTAGATTCACTTATAGGTTCGGGAAGTTATACCTTTTACAGGTTTGCTCCCGGCGATTCGAACGCTGTTTATAATATTACATTCTCATTTGTCGGCTCCGGTAAAGGTGACTATATCAGCCGGAGCACATACCAGTATGATTTTATAGGTATAAATCAGGGAAGTTATGCACCGCTGATATTTCTGCCTACACCTACTTCTTACCAGTTAGCAGATATAACAATGGATTATTCACCTGCCAAGGACAACAGTTTCATTTTGAAACTTGAATCCGCATATTCAAATTTGAATAAGAATAAATTTGCCGATGTGAATTCAAATAACGGCGGTGTTGCTTTGTTCGGCTCGGTAGGTTTTAATAAAAACAATATTAAACTTCTCGGAATGAATTTTAAGAATTTGGAAGTTGATTATAAGCAAAGAGTAATAAATAAATTGTTTAATTCCCTCGACAGGATAAATTCCGTGGAGTTCAACAGGAATTTCGATGTACAGGATACTACAGTAAGCACAGAAGACTTCAAGGAAGCAAACTTAAATATGGGTTTGGGGAATTATCTTAAGTTAGGGGGAAATTACGGACAGTTGAAGCGGGGCGATTATTTTGATTCAAAAAGAACAATTGCAACATTCGAGTTTAACAATCCTGCATTGCCACTGGATACTGTTTCACTGCCGAAAATTAAATATTCGTTTGAAAATATAAGCAGTTCAAATGCCAATTATAATATTTCCGGAAGCTGGATGAAGCATAATGCATTTCTGGGATACAGGCAATTTTTCGGTGAGAAGAATTTAAGCAAGCCGTATCTGGAATTTGTATTTTCCTTAAATGCTGAAAACAGAAAAAACAGGGTACAGGGTTTACTTGGTGACAGTCTTAGTGCGGAAAGTTTTGCCTTCGATGAATACATACCAAAACTGGCATTTAATAATTTCCTGAATATGAATTTTTTTGCAGAGTTTGATTACAGAAAAGATGATAACGTTTTTCAGGGATTCTTTTATAATCTATCAAAACTATATACACAAAAATACGGATTCAATTACAACGGAACAACCTGGTTATCGTCTTCATTCAGTTTGTCTGTTCAAAAAAGGGCATATTCGGAAATTGCACAGGAGAGCGGGAATTCGGACACAAAAACAGTATTGGTCGATTCGAGAGTAAGAATTTCACCTTTAAACAGTGCTGTTCAGACGGATTTGCTTTACAATATTTCCAGCGAACGAACGGCAAAGATTCAAAAATTATTTGTACTCGTACCGGTCGGACAGGGAAATTATATTTATCTTGGAGACCTTAATCAAAACGGAATTCAGGATGAAAATGAATTTCAGCTTGTAAATTTCGACGGTAATTATATTAAATTAAATGTTCCCACTGACCAGTTTTTCCCGACTGTTGATTTAAAGGCTTCCGCAAGAGTTTACATAAAACCATCCAGGTTTTATGTTTTCTCAGGGAATAATATTTTTTCGACTCTTGCAAATAATATATCCACGGAAACGATTTTAAGAGTTGATGAAAAAAGCCGTGACCCAAATACCGATAATTTATATTTCATCAGGCTGAATACTTTTTTAAATGATTCAAATACAATTTCAGGTTTGCAATGGATTCAGCAGGATTTGAATTTATTCGAAAACAACGCAAGTTATTCGATACTTTTAAGATTTATTCAGCAGCGCGGGCTAAACCAGTACAGCAGCGGAAATGAGAGGTTATACAATGTACAAAGGCTTGTACGCGTGAAACTGGGTCTGACTTATGACATGACAACGCAATTGGAATTTGTCAACAAAACAGACAGAAACATTGCACCCGTAAATTCACTGCGGAACAGGAATATTTATTCTAACGGTGTAAATTCAGATTTAACATACAGGCCGATTCAGCAAATCGAAAGCGGGCTTCAGCTTAATGTTTCACGTGCAGAAGATTTTTATCCTTTAATAAGCAACAGGGCAGATATTAACCAGCAGATATTAAGATTTATATATTCATTTGCTTCATCCGGAAGACTGCGGCTTGAGGTTGAAAGGGATGAAATTATTATGAATACAAGTTCACTTAATTTTCCGTATGAATTAACAAACGGTAAGTCATCAGGAAAAAGTTATTATTGGAGAGTTATGTTTGATTATAATATCACTAAAAATATTCAGGCAAATGTAAATTATGACGGACGGGTCGAAGGGGATAAACAGGTAATTCACACGGGAAGAGCTCAGGTTACAGCATTTTTCTAATAATTTGAACTAATTTTGTTTTATATAGTTTAAGTTACAGAGGTGGAAATATCTTTAAAAACATTGATTTAAAATATCTGAATAATAAAAATCCGGATAACCCAAAACATTAATTTTATTAACTTTTGAATTTTTTGTTATAATTAAGTTAACTAAATTAAAGATTATTTAAAAATTGTTGAAAATTTGGCAGATAAAGACGAAAATACTGATATAAATAAAGAGGAATCTTCAAATAATTCCGAAAAAAAATTACCTGCAAAAAGAGGCAGACCCAAAAAGGTAAATAATGAACCTCCAAAGGAAGAAAATTCAGATATTAAAGAGAAAAATGAACATGTTTTAGAAGATAATAAGATTTCAGATGAGGAAAGTATTGAATATCCCGGGGAATTAGATAATCAGGTATCGGAGGAAAATATACAAAATACGGATGTAGTTATTCCCGATTCGGAAATTCAACAGGATTCTGCAGAAAATAAAGAGAAAGATGAGCCAATACCTTCTGAAGAGAAAATAATTTCTGAAGAGCAGACTTTAGGAATAATTCCAGTACCGGTTGAAGAAACAAATGTATTTATACCTGATGAGAAACTGAAAAGAAAAAGCAATTACCAGATTAGTCTGGTTGATGAGAATCATTTACGTGCAAGGGTACTGACCGGTAAATTGGTAAATATAGATTGCTATGTAAAAGATAAATATTCTTCTTCCGAAAGTACAGGTGAGAGACAGACAAATAGAATATTTGTACATCCCGCCGAAAAACCCCAGGAAATCGAAATAATGGTTTCGGTCGGGTTAGTTCCCATTCTTGAAGAGAGCAAAGTTGAAATTAAAGAAATTATTCCTGTCGGGAATTTCGAAAAAGATAGTAATTATCAGGTAAGTCTTGTAGATGAAAACCTTTTACGTGTTGTTGTTGTAACGGATAAATCGGTCAGTATAGATTGTTCTATTAAAGATGAAGATATACATACTGATGGTTCCAGCGAAACTCAGGCAAATAAAATATTTATACATCCCAAAGACAGACCGCAGGAAATTGAAATTATTGTTTCAATAGGCAGCGGGGTTGTTATGGAAACTGCCGGTCCTTTTAGCAAAGAAGAAAAAACTATTGCTGCCGCTTCGCAAAAATCAAAACTGGTTCCAAATCCTCTTGTTGCTAATTTAATTCAAAAATTCAGTGATACTCCCGGTGATG
>PMIW01000221.1 GCA_003158365.1 Ignavibacteriota bacterium
AACTGAGCGGCATTATTCCCCTTATCTGATAAGCTACCTGCCAGGCAGAAACCGCTCCCGTGAAAAGCCCGATAATAGATACCAGGACAAACGAATTAACTCCGATGTGCATCATTTGCTCGAATATAAGTCCCCTGTCCTTGAATATTCTGGGGAAAAATTTAATTACATTATACAGCAGTTTAGAAAAATTTTCTATATCTTTAAAAAATNNATAAAATCCATTATCATGCTGCCATCCTCTGTATTTTAACCTGTAATAATGTATTGCCTGTTTTTTTCATAATTGTAAATATTAATCCTTTATAATCAATTCTTTCATAAATTTCAGGCACATGCCCTGTAACCATCTGCAAAAATCCGCTGAGCGTCAGATACTCATCCGGATTTTCGGGAATATCCGCAACGAATTTGTTGTTGAATTCCTGTATTTGAATTTCAGGATTCACAAGGTAAATACCGCGTTTGTCTTTTGCTACATTCCTTGTTTCGATATCATATTCATCTTCAATTTCCCCGACTATCTCTTCTATGATATCCTCTAGAGTAACCAGACCTTCCACACCTCCGTGCTCGTTTACAACAATACCCTGGTGAACATGTTTATTCTGAAACTCTTTTAATATTTCACCTATGTGCTTCATTTCGGGAATAAACTCCGCAGGCCTTAATATATCCTGTAGCAATATTAATCCCTTGTGCTCTGCTGCACTGATTAAATCCTTTGAATAAATAACCCCTATTATATTATCAATCGTTTCCTTATACACCGGAATTCTCGAATAACCTTCTTCGATTATCGTGTTAATTATTTTTTCCCTGCTGTCTTCTATGTCGATTGCAATTATCCTGTTCCTCGGTATCATAATATCCTTTGCCGTCTTATCATTAAAATCGAAAATCTTTTCAATCAGCTGGTGTTCAGTTGAATCAATTATCCCGGTCTTTTTGCCCTCGGATAATAAAAATCTGATTTCCTCTTCGGAGTGTGTCATTATATCCTTGGTCAGGGGTTCAATTCCTATTATCCTTAAAAAACTGTTTGCCGATTTATTTAATATCCAGATAAACGGTTTGAATATCTTATAATAAATTATCAACGGTATCGAAAACCACAATGCTATGCTCTTCGGATATTTAATAGCAATTGACTTAGGAACAATTTCACCTATAGTAACTGCAAAATATGATATCAGCAAAATTCCCAAAATCAAAGAAATGGTTCTCATATACGGAAAATCAATTCCCGTTATTTTCAGCAGCGGTGAAATTATTTTATCCGTAATTACAGATTCCATCATCCACCCTAATATCAAATTAACAATAGTAATTCCAAGTTGCGTAGCCGAAATATACCTGTCTATATGCATCTTTATGTCTTTTGCCTTTTTCGCCTTCAAATTTCCGTTTTCAATTAATGTCTCAAGCTCGGAATTTCTTACCTTGATAATCGAAAACTCGATAGCAACAAATATGGCATTTAGAATAATAAATGCAAATATAACAATAACTTCGAATAAAATTGACTGTATTTCCTTCATAATATCATATAAAATAAGATAGTTAAATCTTAAAATATCTTCAATCTAAATTGTTTTAATTAATTACTTGGTGAAAATCATTTTCTTTATATCCGATGAATGATCTGTCTGTAGTTTATAAAAATAAATACCGCTTGAAAGTTCCTGAAATTTTGCCGCATTAAAATCCATTTTATAAGTTCCCGGACTCTGGAATTCATCTATTAAAGTCTCAACCTCTTTTCCGTCAAGCGAATAAATTTTTAAATTAACTTTAGTCGGCGAGTAAAGCTCGTAAGAGATGCTTGTTGTAGGATTGAACGGATTTGGAGAGTTCTGATATAATTTAAATTCCGTTATATCCGATACCCCTGTTTTTATTTCATCTGTGTTTTTTATATGAAAATTCTTATCAATAATTTTTATCCTGAAAAAATATGCACCGTTTTTATAAGGCTTGTAAGCTAAATTATAATTATAATTTTCGGTTGAATCTTTTTTTATTTTCTGGAAATAATTATCGGCAATAATTTCATCCAAATACTGAAAAATACCTTCATCGGGATTTTTTACTTCTACTCTGATTTTTGATACATCTTTTATATTTCGCAGAGACCAGTTAAGGTAGATATTGTTTTTCTTTAAATGAGCTGAAAACTCCGATATGACAGAATTTGTGTCCTGCTGCGGGTGGAGTCCTGAATAAAATAAAAGCAATAAAAATATTGAAATTATTTTTTTCAAATTTTATCGGTTTTCTCTCAAATATTTTAATCTTTTTTCCAGCTTTTGCCTCGGAGTTAAAAGCTTTTCTTTTCCGTATAAAGCATCCTTTTGTGAAGTGAATACAAGTTCGAATTCGTCGCTCATTACAATCGCTTCCTCCGGACAGACTTCTTCGCATAACCCGCAATATATGCACCTTATCATGTTGATTTCGAATTTTTCGGGATACCTTTCTTTCTCGTCTTCCGTTTCAGCTGCCTGAACCTCTATGGCAAGCGCCGGGCAGACACGCGAACATAATCCGCATGCAACGCACCTTTCCTTGCCGTTATCCTCCATAACGAGAACTGGTCTTCCCCTGAACGAATCTGGAGAAGACCATTTAACTTCCGGATATTGCCTTGTAAATTTCTCAGTAAATACCTGCTTTAATGTTAAAGCGAGTCCTTTTATTATCTGAGGTATATATGTCTTTTCTAAAAAAGTTAAATCTTTTAACTTTACAGGTTGCATAGTTTTACTTTATTAGCAGCATCTTCTTTGTCGATACATATTCACCCGTAACCAACCTGTAAAAATATGCACCCGAACTTAGATTAAAATCACTCGTATTAAAATCATATTTATAACTGCCCTGAGGCAATCTGCTGTTATTTAACAATCTCGTAACTTCCCTTCCCTGCATATCATAAACAATTAAACTTACTTCAGAATTCTTTGCTAATGAAAATATTATTGATGTCGAAGGATTGAATGGATTCGGATAATTCTGCTTCAGTTCGTAATCTCTTACTATTGAAGAAATAGGTGTTATTCCAACAGGTCCTAAATGAACAGTAAAAGTATCCTGCAAATATACAGATGGATTCCCCTCCACAAATGCTCTCCAAACAACTATTCCGGTTCCGATTGTCGTCCCGTAAAAATCGAATGATAATACCGTATCGGCTACGTTAGGTCCTAAGGGATATGTACCCGCTCCGTGCGGTGGAATTGTATCTGTATCAGCAAAACAATTTACATACGTGCACACGGCTTGCTGCCATCCTGAAGGCAAATCTTTATATACTCTTACAAGTTTGAAATTTTGAGTAGTGGTTGCATTATTTTGTAAAATACCTTTTACCACAACTGAAGTAGCGGTATCACCGTATACAATACGGGGACTGACTCTGTGAAATATAAAATTTTGACTGTAAGTCACTGATGCAGTGAAAATAAAAATACAAAATAAAAGTAATGTTTTTTTCATTTTAGAAATATTTATTTATAATATATATTATACAAATTTACGAAAGTTTGAACTAATAAACACTGTATTTTAGATTAAATTTATATTTAGATTATGGAAGAAAAAATGATTATTTTAACATCCTATGAAAAAAATCGGAATTATACTGGGTTCAGGACTCGATAAGTTCTCTAAAGAGCTGAAAAATGTCAGTTTACTCTTCGAGGACTCTGTTGGCATTCATCATAAGAGAATAATTAAGGGAAATATCAATGATAAGGAAGTCGTAGTTTTTCAGGGAAGAAATCACTTTTATGAAACTTCCCTGCTGAATAAAATCTACTTTAACGTCAATAATGCAAAAGAGCTTGGACTTGATTTGCTTATAATAACTAACGCAGCAGGCGGAGTTAACGCAAACTTCAAAGTGGCGGATCTGATGCTTATCACTTCCCATATAAATCTTATGTTTAGAAATATTTCTTTCAAAAAGCAGTGCAGGGCTTATGACAGTTCACTGCTGGATTATATAAAAAGTATCGCGCAAAAAAATAATATCAAGCTTCAGACCGGAGTCTATTGTTCCCTGACAGGACCTGCCTATGAAACAAATGCCGAAATGCGCATGGAAAAAAAATTTAAATTTGATGCCGCAGGTATGTCCACGATTCCCGAAGTGCTTTATTTAAATAAACTCGGTATTAAAACTGTTGCCATATCCTGCATAACAAATATTTTAAACAGTTCATCCGAAAATGCGATAAACCATTCGGAAGTTATTGAAGCAGGTAAAACGGCATATAATAATTTTTCCAAACTCCTTAAATCAATAATCAATGATTATTGATACTCACGCGCATCTTTACTATGATGATATAGTTTCCGAAATGGATAAAGTTCTGGAAAGAGCCGCCGAATCAGGTATATCGAGAATAATAGTTCCTGCTGTAGATATTCAGACATCGGTAAAAATAATTTCCCTTTGCGATAAATATGAAATGCTTTATGGAGCAGTCGGCTTTCATCCGGGTGATATTAAAGATACTGAGTCCGGTGACATAAAACTGCTCGAAGAGTTTTTGCAGCACCCTAAAGTTGTTGCTGTCGGAGAAATAGGGCTGGATTATTACTGGGATGTATCCTATAAAGATAAGCAGATTTATTTCTTTAAAGAGCAGATAGAAATTGCAAAGGATAAAAATCTGCCTGTCATAGTGCATACAAGAAATTCGACAAAAGAGGCCGTTGAAATTATTACGGAAAAATATGACGGCAATCTGAAGGGACAGTTCCATTGCTTCAGCGGAACATCCGAAGACCTTGACGAAATATTAAAACTGGAAAACTTTTTCGTTTCGTTCTGCGGAAATGTTACATTTAAAAAATATAAGGATATAAATATAATCGAAAACGTTCCGGTAAATAAATTATTATCCGAAACTGACACGCCGTATTTATCACCCGAGCCATTCCGCGGTAAAAGAAATGAACCGGCTTACATTAAATATACTCTGAAAAAAATTTCAGAAATAAAAAATATTGAATGCGGTAAGCTCGAAACTGCAATATATCGAAATGTTATGAATTTATTTTTTACTATTTAAATTAATAATTTAGTAATATATTGAAGTAAGATTTCTTAAACCAAATCCAAATCCTTATGAATAATAATATACTGTATAGTCAGGATGGTAATGCAGGAGGGTTCCAGCCTCCGCCTCCTCCTTCAGCTTATATGCCTCCGCCTCCTCCGCCGCCGCCTTCTTATGGTGGTTCGCAGCACAATAATCCCGATAAAGCAAGCTCCGCCGCAATTTGGGCGCTTGTACTCGGAATTGCATCGTGGGTGATGTGCGGTATTATATCCGCAGTCCCTGCGTGGATAATAGGCAAAAAGGAAATGAATGCTATCGATGCAGGTCAGTCTTCCCCTGCAGGCAGAAGCATGGCTCAGGTTGGTATGTGGCTTGGAATAGTCCAGGTTATTCTCGGAGTGCTTGCTATAATCGGAGTACTAGTATATCTGATTGTAGTTTTGCTTTTTGTTACCAATAACTGATTTTTTTGTCATCCCGGTTTACCGGGATGACATTCTTTATTTTATCCCGTGAAAATATATTATAAAAAATTCGATGATAGCAAAGATGTTGTCGAACCTGTTTATATGAGCGAACATGCAGCAGGAATGGATTTATGCTCTTCTTCAAAAGAGAAAATCTTAATAAATCCTTCGGAATCATATCTCGTTCCTACAAATCTTATTATCGAACTTCCCGAAGGCTATGAAGCTCAGGTAAGACCCAGAAGCGGACTTGCTCTGAAACATAAAATCACTGTCCTGAACTCCCCCGGAACCATCGATTCTGACTACCGCGGCGAAGTGAAAGTACTTCTTATTAATCACGGGAAAATTCCGTTCGAAATTAATTTCGGCGACAGGATTGCACAGTTGATTATAGCAAAATACGAAAAAGTTAAACTGTTTTTAACCGAAAAGCTAAGCGATACCTCTCGGGGTGAAGGAGGTTATGGAAGTACAGGACATAAATAACGGTATCCTCTATCTCGTTACTACACCCATAGGAAACTTCGCCGATATGACTCTTCGCTCGCTTCGGACTCTCAAGAAATGCGACGCTATTATCTGCGAGGAATATAAGGAAGCCGTCCGTTTGCTTAAATTTTTTGATATCAAAAAAGATTTACTCCGGCTTAATGAGCATAATGAACAGGAAGAAGCCGAAAAAATTACACTCGAAATATTGAACGGAAAAAAGCTTGCCCTTATATCCGATTGCGGAACTCCCCTTTTCGCCGACCCGGGAAAATTTCTTCTCGAAAAGTGCATCGAATTCAATATCAAAATAGAATTCCTCCACGGCGCAAATTCCGTTTTAACTGCTCTCGTTTTGTCCGGTTT
>PMIW01000035.1 GCA_003158365.1 Ignavibacteriota bacterium
AAGCAATTGTGTCAGTCCTTCGAGTGCATAATATTCGCATTGTACGGGAATCAGCACGGTGTGTGCGCAGTTCAGCGAATTCAATGTTATCAAACTTAACGACGGAGGACAATCTATAAATACAAAATCAAATTTCTTTTCGCTTGAATCGTTATTAATATAATCGAATATTTTATCTTTAAGAATTCTTTCCCTGTTGGGTAAGTTAACAAGCTCAATTTCTGCCGCAACAAGATTAATGTGCGATGTAATAATATCCAGACCCTCTACCTGCGTGGGTTTGATGCAAGCTCCCGCGTCACGGTCAGAAATCAAAAGTTCGTAAATCGTCTTGCCGTCATCTTTAGCTTCAATACCCATGCCTGTTGTTGCGTTTGCCTGCGGGTCGGCATCAATAAGTAATACTTTTTTCCCCAACGCTGCAATGCAGGCAGAGAGGTTAACCGCAGTCGTTGTTTTTCCGACACCGCCCTTTTGATTCGAGATTGAAATTATCTTTGTCAATTTTTATCAATAATCAATTTTAAGTTACTACAATCTATAATTAAATTTCAATACTATCACCGATATTAATAATACGGCATTTTTTGCCTATTGATTCCACTTTCTTTTTATAGTCTTCCGGGTTTGCATTTATGATATCGAAAGTATTGAAATGAATGGGAATTGTAACATGTGCATTAATAAATTCGGATGCTTTAACGGCATCATCGATACCCATAGTAAAATTATCGCCAATCGGGAGAAACGCGCAATCGATTTTATGCATTTCACCGATTAATTTCATATCGTAAAAAAGACCTGTATCCCCTGCGTGGTAAATTGTTTTCCCGTCCATTGATATTATTACGCCTGTCGGGTTACCCGCATATGAGCCGTCCGGAAACGAAGACGAGTGATGTGCAATTGTCAGTTTCACGCGTCCAAACGGAAAATTAAATCCGCCTCCGATTCCCATCGGATGCGCTTTGACGTTGAATTTTTCCGCGTAATTTGCGATTTCAAATGAGCTGATAACGGTTGCGTTATACTTCTTTGCAATTGCCATTGCATCTGAAATATGGTCGCCGTGACCGTGAGTCAGAATGATATAATCGCATTTCAGATTTTCAATGCTTGTAATTGCTTTCGGGTTTCCGGTAACAAACGGGTCTATTAATATTGAGTATTTACTATTTACAATCTGCAAAAAAGAATGTCCGTGATATATTATTTTCATGACGATTTAAACTTTTAAATTTAAAATTATGTTAAATTAATATTAAAAAGACTTTATTTCAATTTGATTATGATTCCCAAAGGAATCTTTATTATTTGCGTTTGATTTTCCACCTGTTTTGCCATCCTTGCTCGTTTTTGCAGACACAACCTGCTTGCGGGTCATCCCGTTCTTTATTACTCATTATTCATTACTCATTATTCATTAATTCTCCTTTGTCATCCCTGCATATACCTACATTGTCATCCCCGCATGCTTTAAGCGGGGATCTCGTTCTTGACACCCTCGCTACGAAGTTCCTTGTGTCGGGGAGTCTCCGCTCTTTGGACTCCCGACACAAATAAAAAATCTTCAATATTTATTTACAAAAATATTTCTTAAATTGCAATAAAGCCAATACCTTATATTATTATTATGGAAAATTCCGATAAAAACAATATTTATTTCGAGAATTATCTAAAAGAATTAAAAAGCCATAAACTATCTGATATTACTGAACATTCTCACCGACCTTTTTTAAATGAATTACTCCAAAATATTGCAAAAGAAAAAAATAAAAAGATTGACGTATTGCATGAACCTAAACGCCATCCTACTTTAGGTGCTCCTGATTTTAAAATTAGTATTACCGAATCAATTATAGGTTACATAGAAAATAAAAAGATTGAGGAAGACTTAGATAAGACTATAATATCAGACCAATTAAAAAAATACAAAGAACTTTCCGATAATATTTTACTTACAAATTATATAGAATGGGTTTGGCTTAAAAAAGGTGAACCCATACAACGGGAAAACCTCTGTTATAAAACTGATATTGAGAATAAAAAATTTAAGCTTGATAAGTCAAAAGTCGAAGCAGTAAATAAATTAATTAATAATTTCTTATCACAACCTCCTATCGGATTGGCAAGAGCTAAAGATTTGGCTAACGCACTTGCTGTAAGAGGCAGATGGCTTAGAGATTTTTTAAGAATTGAACTTCTTAGGCAGGAAAACGAACATCAGGAAGGAAAACTCTTTGGTCTTTATAGTATTTTTAGAACGAATATTCATGTAGAATTAACTCTTGATGAATTTGCAGATGCTTTTTCTCAAACACTCGTTTATGGTTTATTCCTTGCTAAGTTAAACGCATTAAATGAAAAAGTCAGTCTTGAAAATGCAAAACGTTTTATTCCTATATCTTTTGAATTGATAAAAGAACTTGTTGATTTTCTTGATGAACTTGATAAAGACGAATATAGAGAAGTTAAATGGATAGTTGAAGAAGTTTTGAGTATTATGAATAATCTTAATCTCAACGCCCTGCAGGAATCATTGTCTTATAGAAATTGGCATCGTACTTTATCAAAAGATATGAAAGATATTATTCTAAAAGACCCTTATGTTTATTTCTATGAAGATTTTCTCGCCGCTTATGATAAAAAAATGCGAAAAGCAAAAGGTGTTTATTACACTCCTCCCCCTGTTGTAAATTTTATTATCCGTGCAATAGATGATATTCTTATTGAAAAGTTCGGAATAAAAGAAGGCTTTGCGGATAGACAAAAAGTAACCGTTCTCGATTTTGCCACAGGAACAGGAACTTTTCTTCTTGAAATTTTTGAAAATATTTTCGAAAAACTTCCTCAAAAATCTGGTAAACGTGAATTAATTGTAAAAGAGCATTTATTAAAAAATATTTTTGGGTTTGAGTATTTAATAGCTCCTTACACAATTGCTCACTTAAAACTTTCTCAGTTTTTAACTGATAACGGACATAAACTTGAAAAAGGTGAAAGAGTACAAGTATTTCTCACAA
>PMIW01000133.1 GCA_003158365.1 Ignavibacteriota bacterium
AAATAAAAATTAAAAAATTGTATGAAGGATTTCTTATCAAATAAATACATTCAGATTGGACTAAGAATTATAATCGGCGCGATTTTTATATATGCATCGGTCGGGAAGTTGTTCAATGCGGAAGCCTTTGCAAAGGCAATAAAGAACTACGACATGCTGCCGTTTGCAACACTTAACATTCTTGCTATTATTCTGCCTTATGTTGAGTTCTTTACGGGAGTTTTTCTCGTGCTGGGAATATATAAAAAGGGAAGTTCCGCTATTGCAATTTTGTCGCTGGTAATGTTCCTGATTGCATTAACCTCGGCATATGCAAGGGGGCTTGACATAAACTGCGGTTGTTTTTCACTTGAAACAACAGCTACAAAAAGCGATATTTTAACTAGAATTTTTGAAGATATTTTAATGTTGATAGGAATATTGATAGTATATATATTTGGAGAGAAGAAAAAAAGTGAACCGGAAGAAATAAAAGAAAATCAAATCATTAAAGGAGAAATATAAATGAAGCAATTTTTGCAGACAAAAACAGCTAAAACAGGATACTTTGTTATCGGTCTGATAATAATCTTTTCCGTGCTGTTTGTGGTATTTACGAATTCAAAACTTACGGCATCGCTAAGGGCGCCGAAAATATATTTTAAAGAAGATGTGCACGATTTCGGGCATGTACCGCGCGGACCCGAATTACAATATAATTTCAAGTTTACCAATAAAGGCAATGCTGTTTTAAATATCGAGAGAGTCCAGACATCCTGCGGATGCACGGGTGCGACAGTCGGGGAAAAAACCGAATACAAGAAAAACGAAAGCGGCGAAATAAAAATCACATTCAACACTCAGGGCAGGAGCGGACATCAGGAAAAAACTATATCAGTTTTTTCGAACGACCCCGAAAATCTTCAGAAGGATTTAAAGATATCCTGTGAAGTTGACGATCCGGGCGACCAATAAAGCAGTCCATAGAGTCTGTAGAGTAAGAGCGTTGTAAGTTATAACGTAGTAAAGTTTTAAGTTAAAGGTTGGGAAAATATTTTCCCGACCTTTTTTATTATTATGTATCAATAACTTTATAACATAATAACCATTACACGGAAAGTTTTCTTTTCTTCCATCTTCCGGTATTAAACCAGAAGACTATTATTATTCCTTTCAGCACAACGCTGAAGCAGATTGCAACCCAGATACCGTTTAGTCCCCATATTCCGGACATAACAGCAGCCATCGGTATCCGGATAAAGTTTAAGGGAAAACCGATTACAGCTGTGGGCAGTGTATCTCCTGCACCTGCAAATGCTCCGCCGAATATCACTTCCGCGGCGGAAAAAATCTGAACGGTAGCTGCAATTTTGTTATATATAGATGCTGCTTTTATCACTTCCAAATCTGTCGAAAAGAACCTTGCAATTTCAGTACTGAAAATAAATAATCCCGCCGAATAAATCAGAATCACGACCGATGCAACGCCGAAAATCTTCCAGGCAAGCCGCTCTGCTTTCGGGATGTTTCCTGCGCCTACGTTTTGTCCGACAAGAATTGTAGATGCAAGTCCGAATCCGACGGTAACCTGATAGGCAAGTGATTCCGAGCGATGTCCGATTCCGAGCGACGCGAATCCTACCGTGCCGTAATCCGCCACGAATCTTGAAACGAAAATATAAATCATAGAAAAAGCAATGCCGTTGAGTGCAACCGGCATTCCGATTCTCAGGGTTTCTTTCAGAATTTTAAAATCAAATTTATAATGAGTGACCCTGCTGATTAAATCCCGTTTTCTCAGCAAGCGGTATCCGATTACGAATGAGATAAAATAAGATACCAAAGATGAAACGGCTGCTCCGGCTAAACCGTACCCGTGAATTCCGTAAATTCCGAAAATAAAAAGCGGTGCAAGGAATATGTTCAGAACAATTGCCAGTACTAAAAGATAAAACGGTGTCTTCGTATCGCCGTGTCCGCGGAAAATAGCGCTCACAGTGGAAAGCAGGGTTATGCAGGGAAAACCGATTAAAAGTGTTATAAGGTATTCGCTTGCAAGTTTTGACTGCTCTGCATTCAGATTAGTTATATAAAAAAACAGCGGCAGCATTGGTATCAAAATCAGAGAAATAGAAATAGTATGGAATAAAGTATTAACAATATTCAGCGAAGCAATATCTTTTGACAGGGCAGGATTTTTCGCGCCTGTTGACTGTGCGATAAGAGAGTTCGTGCCTGTTGCAATCATTTCGCCGAGTGCGAGAATTCCCCATACAAGAAAAGTAGCAACCGTAATTGCGGCAAGCTCGATGCTTCCCATTTTACCTACCCAGAATGCATCCACTATGGCAAAAAGCGACCTGACGACAGTCTGAAGCACTGCCGGGATTGCGAGGGTTAATATTAATTTCCTGTCGGTCAAAAAGTAGAAAATAAATATTAACTTACTTTTTATAAAACAAACGTAAAAGGCATAATAATACAGCCCTCTTTTTTAAGTTTTTTATTAAATATTAAAAAATTAAATTTAGTATTAATATTACCATATTTTATTTATGCAAAATCTTATCGACAGTGTAATAAAGGAGCTGGAGCAAAAGAATTATTTCGAAGCAATAAAATATTGTAATCAGTTGATTGCCCAATTCCCCAAGAATTATGTATTTTATGAAATCCGGGGAAACTGCTACCTGGAGACAGGCAGTTTTGTTACGGCAATCCAGAACTACTCGGATGCAATAGATTATTTTGTACTTGCCGAAGGAAAATCAAACACGGATGTTGCATCTTTATATAACCGCCGCGGTTATGCCCGACTGAAACTGAATCTTTACAATGAAGCTTTAGGCGATTTTCAGAAGGCAATCGAATATAAGCCTGATTTTGCGGAAGCGTATAACAACAGCGGGAATGCATACAGGAAGTTGGATAAATACGAGGAAGCACTTGCCCAGTGCGATAAGGCGATAGAGTGCAAACCTGATTTTGCGGAAGCATATAATAACAGGGGAAATATTTATTATCTTTTTTCAAAAGACGTCGAAGCGATTTATGATTATACGAGGGCAATCGAGCTGAAGCAGAACTATGCGGGAGCATATTACAACCGCGGGACAGCTTATTATTACCTGCAGAATAAATTAATAGAAGCGAGAAGCGACTGGGAAAAAGTAATCAAGCTGAATCCTTCTTACGAAAAAGAGCTTGGAGAGAAAATTGCCAAAATTGACACCGCGCTTGATTTGATGCGTCAGCAGGGCGAGATACCTTTTTCGAACGAACCTTTGAGCCTTGTGTCGGAAGAGAAATTCGAGGAAATGATTGAAGAAACACGCGAGGAGCCACATGATGAGAAACCGGAAGAACCAATTGAAACAAAGCCTGAAGAACCTGTTCTGGAAATTTATGATAAAACCGTTCCAGAAGAACCTGAAATAATTAAACCTGAAGAACCGGTATTAGAAAAGCTTGAAGAGCCGATTATTGAAAAAACAGAAGAACCCAAAACAGACGAACCGGCAACGGAAGAACCCAAAACAGACGAACCAATAACGGAAGAACCGGTAACGGAAGAACCTATAGCGGAAGAAATAATTCCTGAAATTCCGCAAAGTTCCGATATAGAAATACCCGAGATTGATTTCAAGACTATGTTTAAGGAAAGCGAGAGCGAGCAGGAACAGGAGTCCGTACCCGACCATGAAGATGAACTGAGACCGTTGTCGGAAATATTCGAGCAGATATATCAGCCGAAAATTAACACTGAAAATATTATTCCCGAAGAAGTCAGGCAGCTTCATAAAGAAATAGAAGAAGAACCGCCCGCAGTAATAATAAATGAAGAGAAAATTGAGGAAAAACCTGATGAACCGGTGTGGAAGGAAGAGGAAGTAAAGACTGCAGAAACAGAAATACCCGAAGAACCGCATCAGAAGGAAAAATTACCCTATTATTTAAAAACAGATGATTTAAAATATGCGACTGATGACAACGGTAAGAGCCTGTTCAAATCACCGTTATTCATTGTTCCGCTTATTTTCATAATACTTTTAGTCATAACCGTTTCGGTATATTTTGTATATAATAAATTTTACGTAAAGAAATTACAAACAGCAAAGCAGGAAATAACGGCTGTTTCAAAAGACACCGTAAAATCTTCCGGTAACATCGATAGTTCGCAGATTAAAGATACAAATGCCGTTGATAAGAACGCAAAAACCGAAACGAAAACCGAGGTTAAGGAAGAAAGCAGGCAAAAGGAAATCAAAGAGGAAAAAACAGATAAAACCGCTCCTGATGTAACGATGATAAAAAACTTTGTTGTGTTAAAAGATAAAGACGGAATTTACCTGCAGGTAGCATCACTGAAAGAAAAAAGTTCTGCCGATACCAAAGCGGCAACAATTAATAAAAAGGGGATAATTGCAAAAGTAGTCGAGGCTGACCTCGGGGAAAAAGGGAAGTATTACCGTGTAAGGGTAGGGCCGTTTAAAAACATTGATGAGGCAAAAACCGCGGCAAACAAAATTGATTAGAACCGATGAACAAAATTGATTTTTCAGGATTGGAAAAATTATCCAAAGAAGAGAAGTATAAAACCATTATACCTCAAATCTCTTCACTTGTTCAGGGAGAAAAGAATTTAATTGCAAATCTTGCTAATGTAGTATCAGTTTTGAAATATACTTTTGATTATTATTTATGGGTCGGTTTTTATTTTGTTGACCCTGAAAGCAAATCCGAACTTGTAGTAGGTCCTTTCCAGGGTAAAGTGGCCTGTGCACGATTGAAGACCGGTAGCGGAGTTTGCGGAACGGCAGTGATAAAAAAGGAAACAATAGTGGCGGAAGATGTAAACGCTTTCCCGGGGCACATTTTCTGCGATGCGGATTCCAGATCAGAAATTGTTGTACCCGTGATTAAAAACGGCGAAGTAGTTGCAGTGCTGGATATTGACAGCGGTTCATATTCCGCATTCGATAAAGAAGACAGGAAATATCTCGAGGAAATAATTAATAATGTAATAAATATATTTTAACGTTGAACAAACAGAGTCTAATAAATAAAGTTTATATAAAAAGCCCTTTCGAAAAAGAAAAGAGCATAAAAATATTTAACAGGACGGTCGAGTTGTTAAAAGAATCCATAAAGGAAGATAAGAATATTAAGGTAAAGGGATTCGGAAGATTCACAATAGAAAGACGCGGGATGAAAACAATAATAGATTATAACAAAAAAGCCGAAATTTTATTGCCGCCAAAAGATAAGATTAGTTTTAAACCGTCGAAGAAACTGATTAAACGGTTAAACAGCAAATGATGAACAGAGAATTACTTATAAAGAAAATTGCATCCGAGTTTAATGTTGACGAGACAGAGGTATCGGAATACTTCAACAGTATTTTCGATTCTCTGGCAGCGGCATTTGTAAAAAATAAGAATGTAAATATAAGTGAATTAGGAAAGTTCAAAATAAAAACAAAGCCGGACGAAGAAGGCGGAAAGCAAAAAACCATACTCTTCTCGCCCGTTAAAAAGCTTGCCGATGATGTTAATTATAATTTTAATGAACTGGCACCTGTACAAATCAGGGTTCTGGATGAAAAGTTTTTAAAAGGAAAACTCATTGAAGAAATTTATTCCGATGATGAAGCCGAAGAAATAATCCTGCTGGATTTTGAAGGCGGGGAAATATTAACGGAAACCGAAACGAAGGAAATTGAAATTGCGGAAATAAAGGAGGAATCGCCCCCGGAAGAAATATTAATACACGAAGAAGCGGAACATGATTTTATTTTTTCGAAAGAGGAACAGGGAATAAAAGAAGATATATTAATACCGGNNAACGGCTCAGAATACATTATTTACGGAGGACGTACAAAAAGTAAAAGAAGATATCCTAATACCCGAAGAGACTTCGCACGAGATAGTTTATTCCAGAGAAGAGCATACAATAAAGGAAGATATCCTGATTCCCGAAGAGACAATACAGGAAAATCCATTTGAAAATATTCACGAAGAAAAAAAGGAAGAAATATCCCGGGTGCTTCCGCCTGTCACAGCTGAATCCATAGAGCAGGTGTGTGATTCCGAATCGAATTACGATGTCGGCATTGAAAAAGAAAAAATCCTTGAACAGCTTGACGGTATAGTATTCCCCGAATTTAGATTACCTGATTTTGAAGAGATAATAATCCGGCAAAAATTAATTTCGAAAGATAAAAAAATAATTTCGGAATTTACGACATTAATAAAGACCGAAAAAAAAGAGGAAAAAGTTTCCGAACCTGATTTACCGGAAAAAGAAGAAGAAACAATCTTATTTATACCAAAAGCGGAAATACCTGAAGTAAAAACCGAAGAAGAGACAGCGGAATCAGAATTACCGAAGAAAGAGGAATATCAGTTTGTTCAGACCGAAAAAACCGAAGAGGAAATAAAAGAAGCGGAAGAGGTTTATGAAGAAAAGATAATGGCAGAAGATACATCCGTTATTATACCTGACGAAAAAGAAGACGAACCTGAAATTAAGAAATCAAACTTGCAACTGGAGGCAGAACTTCTGAAGATGCTCGATGAGAGAAGAAAGATACTGGAGGAGATAAAAAAACTCGAAGAGATTAATACCGATGACTTAGTAGACTTCTCGAAACCGTCTGTAAAACTTTCCGAAGAAAAACCGAGATTGTTTGATGACAGCACTCTTGATAAGCCGAAGCAAAATATTTTTTCGGATGATGAAGATAAAGAACTGGAAGATTTACTGAAATATCTTGATTCCGAAACAGATATTCCAAAAGAACCCGGAACAGAAAAAGAAATAAACGAAGAAACGGAAAAAGAGAAAGAGCAGACCCGGGAAGTAAGTGAAGAAAAAACTTCGGGTGAAATTCACGAAGAATTAAAACCGGAAGATAATATAGAGGATGATAGGCTTTTCAAAGGCGAGGATATAAATGAGCTTGAAAGCCTTATGGGTTCACTTTACAGCGGAAACGAAGAGACAGGTAATTTTCCCGAGCCAAAAGAGGTTGAACCGCATTTGAATAACCTTGAGATGAAGGTATTCGATAAACTAATCGATGAACCTGTTAAAGAAAGTGAATCTCCAGCAACGGAAGAAACCAAACCGGAAGAGGTAAAAAACGGAGACATGACTTCTTTTAGTGAACTGGAAAAACTGTTTATTAATTTCAGGACAGAAAAGACCGAAGATGAAATTATAAAAAAAGAAGATAAAAGCATTCCCGAGAAAGCGGAAGATAAAAGCATTCCCGGGAAAGAGGAAGTTAAAGTTAATAAAACCGAAACCATTAAAACGTATGACGATATTTTCAACCTGCTTGAACCGAACGGCAGGAAGAAAACGGAAAAGAAGCCCGAACAGGTAAAAGAGATTGCGAAGAAAAAATTACCGCCGAAGTTTAAAATAATAATTTACGGAATATTTATTCTCATAATTATTATTGCAAGTGTATTATTATATCAGAGAGCCGTAAATAAATCCATAAAGGAAAACAAACAGCTTCCGGTTACAGCGCCCATTGATTCCACAAAAGTGGCAGCAAGCGACTCGGTTGTGTTTGCGGATACAAACAAAATAAAAGAGTCGCAGGAAGAAGATATCGTCTATGATGAAAATGATGTCGTCATCAAGGAGAGTGAAAAAGGATTTATTGTTCAGTTCGGAAATTATGAAAACCAGTTCGAGCTTGCAAAAAAAATAAAAGAATTAAAGGACAAAAAGATTTATCCGAATTTCGAGAAAAATGATATAGGGGGTAAACAGATTTACAGGCTGAGAATAGGCCCATATAAAAGTCTAAAGGAAGCAAAAGCGGTTATTCCGAAACTTTAAGATTTTTCTTTCTGAAAATCTTCACAAGAATTCCCGATAAAAACAGTCCCGTGCTAATATAAAAACAAAATATTGAAAAGACATCCCCGTTATTTGTATAAAAAGTTTTGTCATTTCTTATTCCGATTTCACCCGTGAACAGCGCCTTTTCGTTTATCCGGGTTTCATCGTACATATTTCCGTAAGGGTCTATGAAGCAGGAAATACCTGTGTTTGCGCATCTTACAATCCACCGCCTGTTTTCGATTGCACGAAGAATTGCGAATTGGTTGTGCTGGTATGTGCCGAAAAATTTTCCCCACCACGCATCGTTTGTAATAATAACGGAAAACTGCGCACCCTTTTCGACGAATTTAGAAAAGAATCTCGGGAATACAGATTCAAAGCAGATTGCAGTATTAAATTTGTATTTATTGTCGAGTAAAAAAATGGTTGTGTCTTCACCAAGCTGGTACGAACTCAAGCCGACACCCCACCTGATTAAATCTTTCAGGAAAGGAAGTTTCTCCTGGTAAGGCATTCTTTCGCTTCCTATGACAAGCTTCATTTTGTTGTATTTTTGATACTCTAATTTGTCTTTACCTCTCTCAATTAAAAGAGCAGAATTATAGGTATCGTAATACTGACCTCGGGAAGAAAACTTTTTTGAATCTACTTTTGCCTGCGACTGATTTTCATAAATTTTAATATCCATAATGCCTGTCAATACGGTTGTATTTGAACTGTCGCAGCCGCTTTTAAATATATCGAATAAATCGTCATAGGGGGTATAGAGCACGTAAAAAGGAATTGCAGTTTCGGGAAGAACAATCATTCTTACCCCCTGATTTTTTTCTGCAACTTCTTTTATCATTCCGCAGTAATCTTTAATAAGTTCTTTCTGGTTTGCTCCCCATTTTACCCACGCACCGATATTGGGTTGTACAATTCCGACGGTTATTTTTTCATCCGAAGCATTAATATATTTATTTTCGGAAGAAGAAATCTTATTGTAAATATTGGGTAGAACATAGATGATTAAGATAATTAAGCAAAGAGCTATGTTTCCTGCTTTCTTTAGTTCGGTTAAAACATTACCCTGAGAATTTTTCAGGCTTTTAAATAAATAGAATACAAGAACGCTTAGAACGCACACCCAGAAAGACACGCCGAATACACCCGTATATTCAATGTACTGGATTTTTTCGAGAGTGGTAGTGAATGCGTTTCCCGCAAAGAGCCAGGGAAAGGTAAATTCGTTAAGGGTCTGGAGGTATTCGAATGTAACCCAGATGAACGGGAAGAATATAAGATTAAAATCCGGAAATTTTTTAACTTTAATATTATTTGAAATAAAATAATAGATCAGTACAGGAATCAGAATAAAACCGGGGTGGAATATAAGCTCAAATAATCCCCCTGCAATTAAAAACCTGTCTGCGGATTCACGCATTCCGCTGAGCCAGAGCCACGATGTTGCAACGAGTTCGAAAAAAAACATCGATGCATATACTCTCCATATTAACTGCTTATAACTTTTACATCCTTCAATTATGTGAAGAAGTAAAACAAAGCCTGCAAAAATAAGCAAATAAAAATTAATGGGGGGGTAAGACAACCCGAAGCAAAGACCTGTTGTAAGATATAATAGAAAGTTTTTTAATTTCAACTCAAGTAAGTTTTAATCGTGAATTTATTTTTTCCCAGAGCACAATGAATCCCCAGCCTATAAGAAGTCCTATAATTATTCCTCCCAGAATATCCGAAGGGTAATGCACGCCGCAAAAAACCCTGGAGATTGCCATTGCAAAAGCACCCGTATAAAAAGCATATTTCATTTTCGGATAAAAGTGAGAGAAGAAAAATGCTGCCGCAAAATTATTTACTGCGTGCGAAGATGGAAACGAAAAGGAATCCGTGCAGCCGACAAGCAGATGCACACCCTGCAAAACGTGGCAGGGACGTGTTCTCTGGACAAAGTCTTTTATAAAATGACTGCTTGCCTGGTCTGTAATTGCAACGAGCAAAATTGCAAGAATAGCAACCATCTTCCCTTTTTTTCCCATGCCAAGCAAAAGGTAGAGTCCCATAATCGCATAGAATACATACCAGTGCTTTTCAACGGTTATGAACGGCATTAATGCATCCGTAACCGGATTTGCAAGCGTTACATTTATGAAATAAAATATGCTGTTATCTATGGATTGTAATATATTCAATTGATTTATTTATAAATTAATGCAACGGCTGAGCAGACACATCCTTTTTTCTGCCCGACAAAGCCGAGTCCTTCGGATGTGGTTGCCTTTATGGAAATATCTTTCGTTTTTAAAACCGCGGAAATATTTTTTTTCATCTGCTCAATGTATTTGTAAACTTTTGGTTCTTCGAGAATCAGCATGCAGTCGATATTTCCGGCTTTCCATTTTTTTGAAGAGAGCAGTTTGCAAGTTTCTTTGAGCAAAATTAAGCTTGAGATGTTTTTAAATTTCGGGTCTGTGTTCGGGAACTGGTGACCGATATCTTCGAATCCTGCCGCGCCAAGCAGTGCATCGCAGACGGAGTGCAGGAGAACATCTGCATCGGAATGTCCGATGAGACCGACCTTATGCGGAATTTCCACGCCGCCGAGAATCAACTTCCTGCCTTTTGCGAAGCGGTGAACGTCGTAACCGTAGCCTATTTTAAAATTCATGTTATTATTTATATAAACATAGAATTTTTTAATGTTTAATTCAATCCGAAAGAAGAGCAAAGAGCTTTCACCACTAAGGCATAAGGACACAAAGAAAAACTATGTAGCAAGGCCGAGGCGAACGATGGATTCGCCGTACTTGTATTTCAGCTTATCAATTTCATAATAAGGGAAATTAACTTTCCTGTCGAAGAGCTCGAAATTCTCGCGGTGCTGGTCGGCGTGCAAATCGAACACAGTCATTCCGAACATTCTTGCCTTGTGGCGCTCGCTCGGCGCGGGGAAACGCTTATAAAGTTTCAGTGCGGTTTCGAATATTTCCCTGTCGTCGTTTGTGGGCTGTTTAAGACGCGTATCGTAGCCCGCGTATTTCAGATTATCGTATCTTATGACGAGATAGAGGTGTCCCGCGACAAGTTCTTTTGAGCGGAGTTTCCGGCAGACGTATTCGCCGACGCGGCGGATTTCTTTTTTAATGTCCTCTTCGCTGTAGATATTATTCTGCAGTGTGTGGTGGTGGTTCAGCATTTTTTCTTTTGCCGTCTTTTTAAAAATTCCGGATGTGTCCTCTCCGCGCGCGAGACGCTGAAAAACTATTCCGTTGATTCCGAATTCCTTGCGGAGCGCGGCGGGATTTGCCTTTGCAAGGTCGCCGAGCGTAAGTATATTCAGCGCTCCCATCCNNGTTGCCATCTTCGCGAAGCTTTTATTGTAAGAAAGCCCGATTGAGCAGGTCAGGTCTTCCAGTTCGCGGACTTTTTGTTTTATTTTCTTTGCAACCTCGGTCGCTTCTGTAAAATTTTTTGCAATGGGGGAAATGTCAACGAAAACTTCATCAACACTGTACTGCTCGATGCAGTCTTCGGGCACGAACGACCTCAGTCCGCGCATAAGACTCTGTGTAACGTTTTCATATTTCGGCCCGTAGCAGGGAACTGAAATTAGCGAGGAACAGATTTGCTTTGCCTCCCAGGTGCTCATGCCTGTTTCGATTCCGAAAGCGCGGGCTTCGTAGGAAGCAGTCATCACGATTCCCTTTTCGCCGGTTGTACTGCCGACTGAAACGGGTCTGCCCTGAAGATTGGGATTATCCCTCTGCTCGACCTGAGCAAAGAAAGCATCGAAATCAAGATGAATGAAGAAGCGGTTTTTGTGCTCCGTGATTTTCAGGTTGAAATCCTTGAAATGCGGGAAAGAGTAGAGCGGGAGCAGCCTCACGCGCCTGAATATATCGGGCAGGCCGTCTTCTTTCCGCTGTATGAAGAAAAACGAACTTAATTTGTCCATATTGTTACCATATATATTTATGGTAATAATAATATATGGGATTCTTAGATGCAAGTGAAATTTTAATAATGAAAGAAGTTAAGGAGTTATCGCCACGGCGGACGCAAAGAACGCGGAAGTTAAGAAGTTAAGACAATCGCGGAAGTATTAGTAGATAATGCGCCACGGCGGATAGAAAAGCATAATATAATCTAAGCGAGAAGAATTTTCGACAGGATATGTTTACAAACTTCGGGAGAGAGCCGGTATGTGTTTAGCATACAAGAACTCTCCCTCTGTTTTTGTTTCACCATTAAAATCTTAAAACTGTGTTTTCCTGAATAAAATATTTTTATTTCAAGAGAATCATTTTATTTGTTTTTGTGAAATCAGGTGATGTCAGCTTGTAATAATACATTCCGCTCGAAAGATTGCTTCCGTCGAAAGTTATTTCGTAAAATCCGGCATTCATCTGTCCGTTGTAAAGAGACTTTACAAGCTGTCCTATATTATTATAAACCTCGAGTTTTACAAAAGTACTTTTCGGAACATCGAATTTTATCTTTGTCATCGGATTAAACGGATTCGGGTAATTTTGTCCGAGACGGAACGCTCCCGGTATTTCTCCGGAAACAGGATGAATGGAGGTAACAATCATCTCCGACAGAGGCCGTTTCCATACTCCGCTTCCCCACGTACCGGCTACGAGATTTGTACCGGAAATAGCAAGAGAATTAATATAATTATTTGTCAGTCCCGAACCCACATCAGTCCAGTTTGTACCGTTATTAGTGGAAAGGAAAACGCCGAGTCTTGTACCGGCAAAAAGATTCGTGCCCGAAAGCGCGAATGCAAATACATCAGTATTAGTCAAGCCTGAACTGACTGCATTCCAGCTCGTGCCGTTATCGGTTGAAAGAAAAACTCCGTTATAAGTTCCGGTAAAGAGATTCGTTCCCGATACTGCAAAAGCCTGTATAGAAGTATTGGTCAGGCCTGAATTTACTGCTGTCCAGCTTGTGCCGTTATTAGTAGAAAGAAAAACACCGCTGTTTGCAGTTCCGGCAAAAAGATTTGTGCCTAAAACTGCAAAAGCATAAACAATATTATCCGTCAGTCCTGTATTTGCCACAGTCCAGCTTGCACCGTTATTGGTTGAAAGATAAACTCCTCCTCCGCCGAAAGTTCCGACGAAAAGATTCGTGCCGGATACTTCGAGAGCCCGCACATATTTGCTTGTTAATCCGGTATTGGCTGAATCCCAGGTTGTACCATTATTGGTTGAACGAAAAACTCCGTTGCCGTCAATCCCGGCGAATAGATTCGCGCCTGAGGTTGCAAGAGCATAAACTGTATTATACGACAAACCTGAATTGACCGGTGTCCAGTTTGCGTTGTTTGCGGAAAGAAATATTCCGCCTCCGCCCGAGCCGGCGAAAAGATTCGTGCCTGAGGTTGCGAGGGCATAAACATAAGTACTCGTCAGACCCGAATTAACCACAGACCAGTTTGTGCCGTTGTTGCCTGAAAGAAATACTCCGCCGCTTTCAGTTCCTGCAAAAAGATTTGAGCCCGAGACAGTAAGAGTCTGAACATTAGGGTTCGTCAAGCCGGAACTTACGGCATTCCAGACTGTTCCGTTATTTGTGGAAAGAAATACGCCTCCCGGAGCGGCGCCGCTGGTTCGGGTTCCAATGAACAGATTCGCACCCGAGACTGCAAAACCATAAATATAAGGATAGCCTGTCAAACCTGAATTAGAGGCGGCCCAGCTTGTGCCGTTATTTGTTGAAAGATAAACCCCGTCGCCGTGAGTTCCTGCAAATATATTCGTGCCCAGAACTGCAATGGCATAAATAGAATTAGTTATCAGGCCG
>PMIW01000205.1 GCA_003158365.1 Ignavibacteriota bacterium
AAAAATGGTGATTTGGTATTAATAGATTCAGGCGCGGAGCTGCACGGATACAATTCAGACATCACAAGAACCGTTCCCGTTAACGGAAAATTTACAAAAGAGCAGAAAGAAATTTATAATATAGTATTGAAAGTCCAGAAAGATGTAATCAAAAAAATAAAACCGGGTGTAAAACTTACCGATTTAAAAAAATATACTGTCGAAGCACTTACAAAAGCATTGCTCGGTCTTAAGATTATAAAAAGAAAAGAAGAAATCACGAAATATTACATGCACGGAGTCGGGCATCATCTCGGACTCGATACTCACGATGCAGTGAAATCGAATTGGGACGAAAAAGGCGATTTCGATATTCTGAAAGCCGGGAACATTATCACAGTCGAACCTGGTTTATATATTTCAAAAGAAAGCGGTGCACCAAAACAATATCGCGGAATAGGCGTAAGAATAGAAGATGATGTCCTTGTAACAAAATCCGGAAATATTGTTTTAACAGCATTATTAGTAAAAGAAGTGAAAGATATTGAGAAATTAATGGAACTTAAATTTTAAATAATAAAAAATGAAAAGTATATTCAACAAAGAAAACAACAATGAACTGATTGAAAGGATAAACAAACTCACTCCTGACACAAAACGCCAATGGGGAAAGATGAATGTATCACAGATGCTTGCGCATTGCATTGTTGCTTTCAGAATTGCATTAGGCGAACAAAAATTAAAGCGGGCATTTATCGGAATTTTATTCGGAAGGCTTGCAAGGAGAATGCTTGTTAACGATAAGTCATTTAAGAAAAGCCTTGCTACTGCAAAGGAATTTATAATTAACGGAGACAAAAATTTCGATGAAGAAAAATTAAAGCTGATAAGTTATGTTAAGCGTTTTGCAGATGAAGGTGAAAATATTCTGACAAAAGAAGCACATCCTTTTTTCGGTAAACTTACCACAACCGAATGGGACGGGCTAATGTGGAAGCATCTTGACCATCATTTAAGACAGTTCGGAGTTTAATTATGATACAAATAAAAAATATTACAAAACGATACAAAAACATTACCGCACTGGATGATGTTTCGCTTGAAATTAAAAGCGGGGAGTTCTTCGGTCTGCTTGGTCCGAATGGCGCGGGAAAATCAACACTGATGAGCCTCCTGTCCGGCTACCTCGATGCGGATGAGGGAACAATAACATTTAAAGACAGCATTATATCCCGCGATTCTATGAAGGTCAGAAAAAAATTCGGACTGGCTCCGCAGTCACTTGCACTATATGAGGACATTTCCGCGGAAGCAAATTTGAAAATCTTTGGCAGCATGTACCTTATGAATAAAGATATACTGAAAGCAGCTATTGAAGAAAAATTATATACGGCAGGATTGTTTGAAAGGAAGAAAGATATTGTTAAAACTTTTTCAGGCGGAATGAAACGCAGGCTGAATCTTGTTGCTGCGCTTTTGCATTCTCCGAAAGTACTTCTTTGCGATGAGCCGACTGTGGGAGTTGACCCGCAATCCCGGAATGCCATTTTCGATTACCTTCAAAAAATTAATAAAGAGGAAAATATTACCGTTATATATACGACGCATTACATGGAAGAAGCCGAGCGCCTCTGCAAAAGAATTGCAATCATAGATATGGGAAAAATTATTGCGCAGGGCACGAAAGATGAACTCCTTAACCTGCTGCCGTATAAAGAGGAGATATTTATAGGGAAAAATGAAAAGACAAAATCGGTTTTAGATTCGCTCGGTAAGTTCGGTGAAATAATCGAACACGCTGAGCAGTATGAAGTAAAACTTCAGGGAGATTTCAAATTGTCCGATGTTTTTAAGTTATTCGAGGATTCCGGAATCGGGTACAGCAATATAGATTTCCGTAAACCCACGCTGGAAGAGCTTTTCCTGAATTTAACGGGAAGGAGATTAAGAGATTGAAGACAATATTACAATTATTCAAAAAAGATTACACTCTGTTTTTTAAAGATAAAGTAGCCATGGGCTTGACCTTCATTGTACCTATAGTCCTTATTTATATATTCGGAAAAGTTTTTGGCAGTGTTGGCGGCGGTGATGAACATCTTCAGCTCGGATTTATAAATAAAAGCAGTGCGCCGGTTGCAAAAAAACTAGAAAGGGTTCTTGATACTACCAAAACATTTGCACTTGTAAAAAACTATAAAGATGAAACAGGAAATATTGTTCTGTACGATACGAACATGATTAAAACCCACATCAAATCGGGGAAATTTTCTTCTGCGTTAATCATACCCGAAGATGCCTATACCGATACATCGAAATCATTGAAGCTTATATTTTTCTACGACCCGAAGAATCAATTTGAAACCCAGCTAATCGACGGAATGCTCCAGCAAACCATTATGCAGCAGTTCCCTGAACTTTTTCAGCAAAGCATGACGCGCCAGGCGGAAACCGATCTTGGAAAGGAAAAAGGGGGAATGTTCAATTCCGAAATTGCACGCACTGTAAATAAATTTTATAAAATTGATACTTCAGTGCTTTTAAATAAAAATCTGAACTCTCAAAGCGATACCGCAATGAGTACGGGCGGAAATAATATGTTTAAAAATATCGTCAATATCGAAAAGCAGCAGCTTGTGGGAAAAGACATCGCAAACCCGATGGCAACACGAAGTGTTGGCGGGTGGGCAATGATGTTCCTGCTTTTCACCATCACCGGCTCGGCTACTTCTCTTCTGGATGAAAAGAAAAGCGGAGTAATGATACGCATACTTTCCGCACCGGTTACAAGCACGCATATTTTATGGAGCAAATATTTATTCAATATGTCGCTCGGGATTATTCAGCTTTTCGTGATGTTTCTTTTCGGATACCTGATATTTAATATCGATATTTTTTCTAATTTATTTAACCTGGTTTTAATCATACTCGCCGCATCAACTGCCTGCACGGCATTCGGAATGCTTCTGGCTTCTCTTGTTAATACTCCGCGCCAGGCAAACGGCTGGGGAACGTTTCTTATACTTATGATGAGTGCAGTCGGCGGCGCGTGGTTTCCTGTTTCCCTGATGCCCGCATCGATTCAGTTTTTCAGCAAGCTCACAATCGTCTACTGGTCGGTGGAGGGTTTCCTCGCAGTTCTCTGGCGCGGCGCAGGATTTATGGATATATGGCAGTACCTCGCAGTCCTCTTCGGAATCTCGATTGTTATAAATTTATTCAGTATCTATAAATTCAAAAGAGGCAACGTGTTTTAAAATTCTAAATACTTAATTCTAAAAAATAAAGAAATAATCCCGATAAAAAGCATCGGGACGCAAAGAACGCGCAAATAGCAATTATTTTTGGAATTTAGAAATTAGAATTTGTTTAGTAATTATCCGCCACGGCGGATGCAAAGAACG
>PMIW01000058.1 GCA_003158365.1 Ignavibacteriota bacterium
GGCTCTTCACCAATTCTCACTTTATCGTTAAGAGTTTCCTGTTTTAAGTTAACATATGTAAACCCGAAACCGGTTTTATCGCTGATTTTATAATCACCCCGTACACCAAATAGAGTCTTCGATGCAAGTGAAAACAAATCATTCGTTTCATATGATATTTTTAAATCTTTGGATGCCAGTGCAGTAGCATTTCTGATAACTACAATGCCTGTTGAGTAATCGACTGCATAGTCTTCGTTTTCTCTTAAAGTAACAGAACCGAGAGTAAGTCTTACACTTCCCTGAACTATATTTAATCCCAAATTTATTGTATTGCTGATACCCGCTTCACCTTTTGCGCTTCCTTTGATATAATATTTTGTTGCATTAACAGAATTCATAGCTAAAGACTTTCTTTGGGTATATATTTCCGGAAACCTGAATGTCGTATCATCCGGTACATACTGGGCAATATTATCAAGGAACGGTCTGAGCGTTGGAAAAATAATATCTCCTGTTTCGGTGTTAATTGTTCTGCCCGGTAAATAATCGAAAAGCTGGTCAGGTGCATATTTTTTTGTTGTTCCTGAATACCTGTCTATATATAGCATTGTGCTTAAAGAAATTTGCCTGTCAGGTAAATTAGTGTTCAGTATATTTACATTGTTATACATTACATCTAATTTAAAACCATCCTGAATAACTTTCGAAATCGGAAGCCTGTAAACATTTTTCATTTTCAGCTCCCAAGCTCTGGGTGTGGCGTCAGGGCTTTGGTTTGCACATTTAATCATAGAAAGTACCATCGTATCATTTTGAGCAACATCATATTTTCCGTAACCAAATTTTTTACCTTCATATGTTTCATAAGTAACCGCAACAGCATAATTCTCAGGTACATTAATTTTTAAACTTATAAATCCCGCAATCGGGTCAATTGCATATTCTGTCGGGCTTAATTCTCTGAAAAATCCCGAGAAGCAAGTATCTGTCGCCTGTTTATTGCGTGGGTAAACATCTTTTTGATATCCAGTATGGTGATTTGTATCAAGAGATAATGTATCTTTTAGATACATATATGCTACTGCCTGTCTTTTCAACGGAACCGTATTTTCACATTGCGCCCAAACCTGAAAACTCGGTAAATCGGTTTTTATTTTTTTAGCAAGAATATCCTGCGATATTATTCCCGTTGAATCATTATAGATAGCTAAAAAACTCGGTTTATATGAAACATCAACAAAATAATGGTTATCTGAATAATCATAAACGTTTAACTGGAAATCCTGCTGCTGGGCACCTCCAGTATAATCTTTTGTTTCCTGTTTACTTTTTTTCTGTGAAATAACGGCAGATATATATAAAGGACCAAGTTTGAATTCACCCTTGATACCAAATAATGCCTGTGTAGACTGGATTAAACTTGATTTAGTATCCAGAGATACATTACCCGCTTCAATCTTTTGAATTACTTCATCTGCATATCCTGTATATTTAATCTTCAACTGGTTTTCAAAATCGAATGTTCTCTGCGTATTCCAGTCAGCTTCGACAGTCAGTTTATCGCCGATAGTACCTTTTGCGGTAACCTGTACTTCCTGTTTGAAATTAATATTATTCTGCGAATTGGAATTTAAAGTAAGCAATGACTGGTCACTTGTAATATTCTGATAAGATGCAGTGATATCGATTGCTCCGTTAATTCTAAGATTCGCAGTAGGCGGACCGAATATGGTCTCGCTCTTGAAAGGCAGAGGTATTGTAATATCCGTAAACTTCTGGAATAATTGGGCAATATCATCCGCAGTCATCCCCTTGAATTTTTCATCAAATAATGTAATGAATATGGTTTTTTCCTTTACCTTTGAAAGAGTTCTAATATATCTGTCCAGGGGAATTACAAGAGGAGCTTTAATATCTTCATCCTCGAAAGACTGCCTGATAACAACATTATTTAAAGAATCAAAGGTAAGTTCGGTTTTTATAAGGGAAGAATTTTCCATCAAAAGAGGATATCTTTTTTCAACTACCTGTGTGCCGTAAACATAATTTCTGTAATATTTAAAATATTTAACACGTGCTGTGGAATCAACGGGAAGCCGTCTGAGGGAATCTTCGATTGAATATTGAGTGGAATCTTTAAATTTTGTTTTTGAGGTGTCGAAAGGGTTATATACATATGTACGGAATTTATCCAAATCCCTCCGGCCCTGAGAAAAAGATACATTGCAAATAGAAAAAAGACTTATCAAAATTGTTAAAACTATTAACAGCTTATTGGTGTTGAAACAATTATGTCTTTTCTGTATGTTTGCTAAGAGAAAAATCAAAAATTTAATATATTAGTTATAAACAATATAAAATAAGCTATAGGCTAAAAATTTAAATTAATGAATAATTTTTTAAAATGAAAATTTCGTAAACTCAACCCAATAACACTATTCACAATTTTTACTCGCTTTTAAAATACGAAATATAGATTCAATAATAAATATTAATATAATTATAATCAATGGTTAATAAAAAAGATATTTTTTTTGTCTGGATGACTATTTCGCTTTGTTTTTTTTATTATAATGCGGGTATTGCACAATTCGATTCGTATCCCGAACTGGAGTGGTATACAATCGAAACAACACATTTTACGGTAACGTATCACGAGGGCACCGAGCGAACTGCCCAAACCATAGCCAAGATTGCCGAGGAAATGTACGGTCCGATTACTTCACTTTATGACTACCAGCTTTTGGAAAAAGTGAATTTCGTTGTCAATGACGTATCTGATATAGCAAACGGGGCTACGGATTTTTACGGCAACAGGATTGAAATATTTGCTTCGGCTCTGGATTTCGATTTAAGAGGAACTCATAACTGGCTCAGGAACGTAATAACACACGAATTTACTCATATGGTTCAGCTTCAGGCATCAATGAAATTTGCAAAAAGAATGCCTGCTATTTATCTTCAATGGTTAAATTATGAAAAAGAAAGAAGACCTGATGTGCTTTACGGCTACCCTAACGTAATTGTATCTTATCCGATATCGGGAATCGGTGTTCCATCGTGGATGGCGGAAGGTATTGCGCAGTACCAGAGACAGCAGACGGGTTATGATTACTGGGATTCGCACAGAGATATGATTTTACGCTCTTATGTAATGGATAATGATATGCTTTCCTGGAATGAGATGGGTCAGTTTTCATCCATCACAAGCCTGAAGGCAGAATCAATTTATAATTCCGGATTTGCTTTAATAAGATACATTTCGGAAAAGTACGGGGAAAATAAATTAAAAGAAATCAGCCGGAACCTCGGCGAGCTGACAAATTTCAGCGTGGATAAAGCAATAAAGCAGGCTCTGAATAAAGACGGAATTGACTTATATAACGAATGGAAAAATTATCTTAAAAACGATTACAACGAAAAACTTAAAAATGTAAAAGCTTCAGAAACTCCCGAAGATATAATAGAGAAAACCGGTTTTGCAAATTACTTCCCGCAATTCTCACCGGACGGGAAAAAGATTGCTTATCTTTCCAACCAGGATTTTGATTTTGCAAGAACATCATTATTCTTATACGATATCGAGACCAAAAAATCGGAAATGATTGCGTTCCCGGTATCAACAAATTTTTCATGGTCACCCGACGGTAAAAAGATATTATATGCCGAAAGAACATTCCCTCCTACAATAGACGGGATTTCGATTTATGATGTATATGAATTCACATTCAAAGATAAATCGGTAAAGCGCCTTACAAAAGATTTAAGAGCTTACTCCCCTGCATATTCAAGGGACGGTGAAAAAATTTGTTTTATCGTGAATAAAGGCGGTACATTGAATCTGTACATTTCAGATAAAGACGGGAAAAACAAACAACCTATTACTAGTTACAACCAGGGAGAACAGATTTACAACCCGAAATTTTCACCCGACGGGAGCAGAATATATTTTGACTTCTCGCAAAAAGATTCAAGAGAGATTGCATATATAGATATAGAAACGAAAAAATTTGAATACGTATTAAATGATGAAAACGTTGACGAAAGAAATCCTTTTATTTCCGAAGACGGAAAGAAAATGTATTATTCATCCGACAGAACAGGCATCTTTAACATTTATTCATATGATTTCGAGACAAAGGAAATAAAGCAGATTACAAATGTCGAGGGCGGTGCTTTTATGCCTTCAGTATACAAGGGAAATCTGACTTATTCGACATACAAGTCAACAGGATACAAGATAGCGATGTTTAAAGATTTTGCGGAAAAAAATACTTCCGAATTCGGTGAATACATCAGACCTGAAAGGCTGATAAAACAGACTGCTTCAACAGAAAATTATGACTGGGCAAAATTAAAAAATTTCGATGATACTAAAGTAAACGAATTAAAGCCGAGTAAGTATAAAAGCCTGTTCACGCAGTTATCCATTTTTCCGGTACTGAGATATGATGATTATTCTAAAAACGGAAATGTTCTCGATGCAATTAAACCAGGAGTATATATTTATTCGGACGAAATAATGAGCAGGTTTTCGATATTCGGAGGATTGAGCATAAACAGGAAAATGGAAAGGGATATATTTTTTGAATTCACGTACAACAACGGTGTGCCATTCTATGAAAAGTTCTTCGCAAGGACGCTCGGTTTCGCACCTAAATTCAATCTTGCTCTTTATAATGTATACAGGAAATCCACGGGGCAGATTATAGCGGGTTTAGACTCCATTAATGTAGGAGTTAATTATGATTTGCTTGCAATTGATTTTGGAATGGAATTCAAAATCATTAATACAAATCACACGATGAAGTTTACTTATAATTTTTCAAAATACGCAGCAGATGTCGACGGGTTTTTGATTCCGGCAACAGGTATTTTTATTCAAGGCTCTGCATCGGATTATTTTAAGGCAAACGGACTTACCGTTGATTATGATTATGAAAATTATAATTACAGCAGGAATACCGATATAAATCCCGTTGGCAGAAAAGTTAAAATCGAATATCAGTATGAATCGAGTAAAATAAACCCTGAATATGCAGTTGATGAAAACAATAATCTGATAACCGTATATACTCAAAACCACTTGCATAAACTGGATGCAAACTGGCTTGAGTCTGTAGGACTTTTCGGTAACAAGCATTCAATAGCACTAAAACTCAGGGCAGCAACAATTTTCGGACCGCAGGTACAGGATTTTTACAGCTTCTATGCTTCGGGACTACCTGGAATGAAGGGATATCCTTTTTATGCGCTCGGCGGCGGAAGATTATTTACTGCTAACCTGACTTATCGTTTCCCGATTCTTACTAAAATCGATACGCGCATTTCACCGTTTTATCTCGATAAACTATTTTTCGGAGTATACGGCGACTGGGGAAATGCCTGGGATGAAAAGGATGTAAAGATAAACCAGTTTAAATCTGATATCGGCGCAGAATTAAGGCTTCAAATGTTTTCGTCTTATGAATTTCCAACTGCGTTATTTGTAAATGCATCTTACGGGTTTGACCAGTTTACTAAGAATTTCCAGGGTACGAATGTTACTTACGGCAAAGAGGTAAGATATTATTTCGGAATGCTGTTCGGATTTGATTTATAGAGTAAATTAAAATTCTATATTTACCCCGGATGTGAAATTTCTGTTAGGAGCAACTATTCTTTCAAGCTCCTGATAGAATTTATCGAATACATTATTTACTGCAGCAAAGATATTAATTTTATTCGCAATTTCTTTGCTCAGTTTCATATTCATTAAAAAATATTCTTTCGGCTCTTCATATTTATAAAAAATCACTTTTTCGACTTTACTTACGAATTTTCCGCTTACATTAAAATTAAAACCGAAATAATTTAAATTTACGGAAGAGTTATAAAGGTGTTTCGGTTTATAAGGCAGTAAATCATCAGTTCTGTTAGCTGATAAATCCCTTGCATCATTAAACGTGTAATCAAACTCGAACTTGTACCCGAATTTTTCATTAAATATCCTGAATGAGGAATTGTATTCAATAAGAAAATCAAATCCCCTGCTCTGAGATTTGGAAATGTTCTTAACCTGAAACGGACCCAGCGCATTAGTTCCTACATTTACATATTGAATTAAATCATCATAAAGATTAAAGAAGAAAGAAAAATCGACAATGAATCTTGTCTTGTACTGTTTCCTGACACCGATTTCAAAAGAGTACATTCTTTCCGGCCTTAAATCCGGGTTATAAATAAAATTAAATCCGCCGAATAATTCTTTTTTAAAATACTGTTCGGCAATGGATGGCGCCCTGAAAGCCCTGCCGACCAGTACCCTGAATGATGTATTATTCAAAAACTTATTTTCCAAATCGGGAGAATAAAGCAAAGAAAATTTCGGACTTAACTGAATGGTACTCGAGCCTCCGACAAATGCATTATAGTCAAGCCTGCCGCCGATGGTTGACGATAAAATACTTTCTCCGTTATATTGCTTAATAATATTCCACTGTTCCTGAGTATAAATTCCTAAATTATTCTGCTGCTGGTCGCCGTATAAAATATCAGCAGGGCTTGAACGCACAACATTCCACTGAGCATCGATTCCTGTAATCAAATAGTGCGAAGGATGCAATTGATAATCCATCTGGCTGATGTTGCCGAAGTTATAAGATGTGATATAATTCAAAAAATCCTGACCGGGCACACCGTAAGTTATGGCAACGGGATTATTCGCATTATAAGTCGAGACACTTTTAAGTTTATAATAATAAAATCTTGAAGAAAATTTCGCTCCGGGACTTGGCAGTGAGTAATATGAGAAATCTATACTCTGAGTTTCCTTATTAATTTTATCTCCAANNCCGCTTTCGGAATTCGTGTACTGGATTTTCAGTTCCATATCGCGGTTGCTGAAAAGGTCATAAGATAATTTTGCAATACCGCTGTAAAAATTATAATTTGTAATTTCCGAATACCCGTCGTTATTCTTGTAATCGAAATTCAGCAGGTAAGAAAACTTTTTAACCGTATTACTGTGAAGAATATCAACTCCTTCGAACTTCTGCAGCTTATTGGAAAATTTCAGGCTGTCGTTTAATTTATTATAAAATCCGTAAGCGAAATTAATATTTGTATATGGTTTGTAAGAGGGTTTTTTTGTAATGACATTTATCACTCCGCCTATTGCACTTGAGCCGTACAAAGAGGAAAAAGCGCCTTTTACAATTTCGGTTCTCTCGATTATGGCAACAGGGATAAGCGACCATAAGGCACCCTTAGAATCGCCCGTCAGTGAGGGCCTTCCGTCGAGCAACAGGAGTACCCTGTTACCGATACCGCCTCCTGCTACATCAGAGCTTCCTCGAATCGATAGCGCGCTCACGTTTATTCCGCTTGTCCGGTTTATAGTTATTCCCTGAACATCTTCCAGAACTTCATCGAAAGTTAATTTATTTTTTTGTCCTATGCTTTCGCTTGATACAAGGTTTATAGATGACGGAGTTTTTTGGAGAGTCTGTTCGGTGCGCGTGGCAGTAACATTTATTTTTTCGATTTCGACTTCGACAGGTGTCAGTGAAATCACTATAGATTTCAATTCATTTTCATCCATACTGAAATCCATAATTTTAGACTGATACCCGATTCGGGATAAGCTAATCTGGTAATTTCCCCCGGTA
>PMIW01000096.1 GCA_003158365.1 Ignavibacteriota bacterium
TTCCGGTCGACAGGGAATTTCTTTTCTCGTAATTATTAAACTGAATGGTACCGATATCATCTTTAATTGAGGAAATAATCAGGGTCATGACAATTTTTTAAATTTAATAATCATCTCAGTTCCTTCGTCTTTCATACTTTTTACGTCAATTGAAGCGTTGTGCAAATCCAGAATCTTTTTTACAATAGCCAGTCCCAGTCCGTAACCCCCGGTTTTCTTTGAGCGGGAGGAGTCTACTCTCGCAAATGGTTCGAAGATATTATATAACTGGTCTTCTTCGATACCTTCACCGAAATCCTTGACGGATACAATATAATTCTTATCGGATTCTTCAAGGCAGATAATTATATTTTTATTATTGGGCGAGAATTTCAATGCATTGCTAATCAGATTTCTGAATACAATAATCAGCTTTTCCTCATCTGCATTTACCGCTACTTTTTCTTTGTTCTTAACATAATTTAAAAAATCTATCCTGTTTTTTTGCAAATCATATGATGCAATGACATTTTCAATGAAAGATACCAATTCCACTTCTTTCAAATTCAGCTGCAAATAATAATATTCATTTCTGTAATACTCCAGAATCTTGGATATCATGTTTTCAATTTCCATTACGTCTTCGTTGATTTTTTCTTTCGGAGTATTGAGTTCCAGACCGAATTTAATCCTTGTCAGGGGTGTTCTTAACTCATGGGAAACATCTACAAGTAACTGTTCTTTTGCCCTGATGGAATCTTTTACCCTCAAAGACATCTCTTTTAAGGACCTTGCAAGCTCACCGAATTCATCTTTCTTTTTTACAGGCAATTCAGAATCATAATTTCCGCTCCCTATTTGCTGTACAGCCATGGACAGTGTTTTCAGAGGTTTTAGCAACCAGTTTAACAGGAAATACAACGGCACAAAAATTAAGCTTAGCAGCACAACCAATGCAATTACAGCTTTTTCGGGATTAAATGTTTCCTGAGGTGTAGGATAACTTAAAATAAAAAAACCTTCGGGAATTTTATAAATACCCATCATTTTATCTTTAAAATGAAAAGTAAAAGATTCCTGACTTTTGGAATGTTCTTTATATTCTTCGTTACCAGAAAAATTTTCCAGTACGGGCACATCAGCAGAAGTTGACCACTCCGTATTCTGATAATAATATCTTATTCCCAGGCCCAGATCATTTGATAGAGTTCTGGCTTTTAAAGTATCCGGAGGATTTCCCATATCCTTTACCAGATACTCATCCATTTTTGAAAAATATTTGCGGTTAAGTTTTTTAGGTTTGAATTCAGTACTGTAATTAATAAACAAAGCTACTGCAATGTTCATAAGTACACCGAAAACTACAATAATTAATATTAATTTTACAAATATGGATGTGCCGATTTCCCTTTTTTTCATTTATTCTTCCTCAGCAAAAAACATGTACCCTATGGAATGGACAGTCTTTATTAACTCTTCCTTCTTCGGAGAAAAACTTTTTAATTTGCCTCTTAAACGGGAAACCATTACATCAACGGAACGATTATATGACTCCCAGGAAATGCCTCTTGTATTTTTCATTAAATCATCTCTGGACAGGACTTTTCCGTTGTTTTTTGCGAAAAGAATAAGCAATTCAAATTCAGCAGTGGTCAATTCTATATCTGTGGTATTGACGTATGCAGCTCTTTTATTTACATCTATTNNTTTAAATTTAATCTGTGAAGCAAGTTTTAATTTCCCCTCGACCCTTCTCATTATAGAAGATATTCTTGCCAGTAACTCGCGCGGTTCGAAAGGTTTCGGCAGATAATCATCTGCCCCCAATTCCAGTCCGATGATTTTATCGGTAACTTCCCCTCTTGCAGTCAGCATAATAATAGGGGTATCATATTCTTTCCTGATTATTTTACATACCTCAAAACCGTCCATTTCCGGAAGCATAATATCTAGAATAATGATATCAAAATCATTCTTTTTTATCTTTGCAAAAGCATCCGACGGACTTTCCGAGGTCGTGCAATTGTATCCGCTTTTTGTCAGATATTCGGAAAGAAGCTCGTTTAATTTTGTATCGTCATCAATTATAAGAATTGATTTATTCATATTAATTAATTATGCATTTAAGATACTAAAAGTTTTTAAAAAAAGAGACAGCAAAAGTCCGTAAGGACTTTTACTGTCATTTTGAGGGATATGGGAAAAATTAAAATCTTATTCAAATTTAAACAGTAAGTATTATTAAGATTCAACACCGAACAAATATACAATCATTAATTATGGGAAATATCTCATTAGAGTAAAAATATGTAACAAATTGTAACTCAATTTACAGTTGTAATATTAATGATTTATTCATAATTTTATGTAATATGATATTATACAATAAAAAAATATTTCCGCTTTACATAATATTACTTTTTTCAACATTCTTATTCCAATCCTGCTCTACTTCCACTTCAATTTCGAGCTGGAGAGATAATTCCGGCGGAGAAAGCAAATTTAATAAAATTCTTGTGCTGGCATTGGTAAAAGATCTTGAATATAAGACTTCACTGGAAAGCAAACTTGTTTCAGATTTAAAAAAAGCCGGTATTAAATCCGTAAAAAGTCTCGATGTAATGTCACCTTTGGAAAAATATTCAAAAGATGACCTTGATACCCTTTTACAAAGAAATAATTTCGACGGACTTCTGACCGTTAATTATAAAGGTTTTGTTTTAGAAAAAGAGAATAGAAACGGTATAAAATATTATAAATATTACAAAAGGTTTTTTAAACCCGTAAAAAGAAAAGGTAATATCCTGACTCACAGAACAGTTGTATTGGAAAGTATTTTATTTTCTGTGAATTCGGAAAACAACGTCTGGGTTGCAAGCACGAAAACCGAAGATTTTTCCGGAGCAGAGGACCTTGCAAATTCAGTTTCAGAAGTTTTAATTAATGATCTTATTAAAAACAAATTAATAAAATAGTTATTCCAAAAATCGACCCCAAATATTATTTCAGATTCTGTTTATCAGTTTTAATAATTGTAATTTTATTTATTGCTGTCTGGCAGGTTTATTTTGTTCTGAATATTCCCGATTTGGATACCGATGCATATGTCCATCACGTAATTGCAAGACAGATTATAATGTCGCCGAAAGATTTGAGCATTCACTGGGTCTGGCTGCCGCTATTCCATTACATTTCGGCGGGAGCAATCCTTGCAGGGGCTAAGATGGATACAGTAAGGTTTGCAAATATTTTAATATGGGCTGCGATACCTGTTATTTTGTTTTTCTTTCTTTACAGGCAAAAAACTGAAAATAATTTATTTATTGCATTTCTCTCCTCTCTGTTTTGCGCAATTTTCCCGATTGGAATCTTGTTGGGAACTACGGCACAGCCCGAACCGCTTTTTGCTTTGCTGATTTTATTGTTTGTAATATCTGCATCAAGCAAAAGATATATTATATCAGCCATAATCTTGTCTTTTGCATGCATGCTAAGGTATGAAGCCTGGGCAGTTTTTATTGTTGCGGTATTAATGTATCTTTCGGACATCATCAAAAACAAAAGATTTTTAATTAATAAAAAGATACTGAATATCATAATCCCGTCATTGGTTATTCTTGCCTGGGCAATATTAAGGTCACCGTTCGACGGTAAATTATTCGGGTTTTTATTCCAGACTCAGCAGTTTGCAAATGATGCATTGAACCAAACGAACTCATTCCAGGGCGGAATATTAAAAATATTGTATGATATAATTTACTATCCTGTTTTTGTGCCGTTTCTTTTTACGGGAATAAATTTACTGTTTGTACCATTTGGAATTAAGAGATGCTATGTGAATAATAAATGGTTTTTATTATCAGGTGCCGGGATTCTTGCTTTCATCAGCTTAAGCTGGATTATGAAATCGAATCTCGGACTTGACAGGCATTTTGTATCCATAATTCCGTTATATTCAACGCTCACTGCATTTGGCATAGCAAATGCAATCGGATATCTTAAAAAATTAAATATTAAAAATAAAATATTAAGACCGGGAAATATAAAAATTACTCTTCTCACCGTCGTATTTATTTCTTCATTAATATATCTTGTGATGTGGTTGTACATCTGGCAAAATAATTATAAAGAAGGATTCCCTGAAAGAAAAATTGCATCCGAATATTTGAAAAATATTCCCGATAATAAAACAATATTTTGCAATGATGCGATAGTAGAGATATTCAGTGATTTGGATTTCAGAAGATTCAATCACATCTGGATGGAGAATAATCCTGCCGCCCCGGAAATGATTATGCAAGCGGCAAAAACCGAGGGATATGTTTATGTAATAACAACTCCCGAGAAATGGAAAAACCTTAATAAAATCGGTAAGATAATCTTTCAGTCCCCGACTGACGCAGAATCAAAATCTGCAATATTAATAATAAAAGTTGACAAATAAAAAAAGTTACTCAATTTCTTGGGTAACTT
>PMIW01000021.1:0-589 GCA_003158365.1 Ignavibacteriota bacterium
ATCAACAGAAGAAGCTCTCGCAGGCGCACGCGACATCATGGCTGAATGGGTTAACGAAAATAAACTCGCAAGAGAAAAGACACGTGAACTCTTCGAGAAGAAAGCTTTTGTATTTTCCAAAGTCGCTAAGGATAAAGAAGAAGAAGGAATTAAATATAAAGATTACTTCGACTGGAAAGAACAGGCGTCTTCAGCCCCTTCGCACAGGCTGCTTGCAATGTACCGCGGTGAGAACGAAGGATTCCTAAGGTTGAATATTATTCCGGATGAAGATGAGGCGATTGAAATTCTGAATAAGATGTTCGTGAATAATTTCAGTACCGTAGAAAGCATTCAAAAAAATTCCGCGTCGGAACAGGTTGCGATGTCAGTGAGAGATTGCTATAAAAGATTGCTTTCGCTTTCAATTGAAACGGAATTCCGCGGACTTTTAAAAGAGAAAGCCGATAAGCAGGCTATACTTGTTTTTGCAGATAACCTCCGCCAGCTTCTGCTTGCTCCGCCGCTTGGCGAGAAAAATATCCTTGCTCTTGACCCGGGCTACAGGACGGGATGCAAGGTAGTTTGCCTCGACAGGCAGGGAAAACTT
>PMIW01000021.1:642-2520 GCA_003158365.1 Ignavibacteriota bacterium
GAAGTTGCACGCGATGAATTTCCTGATTATGATGTAACAGTCAGAGGTTCCGTATCAATAGGCAGAAGGCTTATCGACCCGCTTGCAGAGCTTGTAAAGATTGACCCGAAATCAATAGGAGTCGGACAGTACCAACACGATGTTAACCAGAATCTGCTTAAACAAAAACTCGACGACGTGGTAATGAGCTGTGTAAACGGAGTCGGCGTGGAAGTAAACACAGCAAGCAAGCAGCTTCTAACTTATGTTTCGGGACTCGGTCCAAAACTCGCGCAAAGCATTGTTGAATTCAGAAATGAAAACGGTCCGTTTAAATCCCGCGAAGAACTGAAAAAAGTTGCACGCCTGAAAAACAAAGCATTCGAGCAAGCAGCAGGATTCCTTAGAATCAGAAACGGTGAAAATCCGCTTGACGCTTCTGCAGTGCATCCTGAGAGTTATCACATCGTCGAAAAAATGGCAACAGACATAGGGTGCAGTGTGAAAGAGCTAATTACATTTCCGATGAACCAGGCGAAGATAGACGTGAATAAATACATCAGCGATAAAGTCGGCTTGCCCACGCTCGAAGATATCCGCTCTGAACTTTCAAAACCAGGACGCGACCCGAGAGAAAAATTCGAGATATTCGAATTTGCAAAAGGCATCGAAAAAATGGAAGACCTTAAGCCGGGAATGAAACTTCCGGGAATAGTTACGAACATTACTAACTTCGGGGCATTCGTGGATGTTGGCGTTCACCAGGACGGGCTTGTACACATAAGCCAGATTACAGACGGGTTCATAAAAAATCCTGCAGACGTTTTGAAAGTTGCACAAAGAGTTACGGTTACAGTTGTAGAAGTTGACCTTGCAAGAAAAAGAATACAGCTTTCGATGCGGCAGGGAAAAGAAAAACATCCTGAACTGAAGCACAAGAAACTCCACAAAGAAGATGCGGATAAAAAACTGAAAGAGCTGATGGAGAAATTTAAAAAAGAGCAGTAGCTAGAAATCAAGAGAAAGTAAAACAATAATAAAAAACTCGTTATCCGCCAGGGCGGATAACGAGTAAGTCAAAAGTATTACGTTTTTTATCACTTGTGTTTTAGCTGGATTCCAGCTTCCGCTGGAATGACAAAGCGTATTAAACATATGAATGACCCACCACGGCGGGTCTTGACCTCTCAAGAGGGGATATTAACAATTTTTATGCTTCTTCGAATCTTAAAATCCCACTCTCAGGTTAAAGAAAATATTCCTGTCGGCGGCGGGTATCCAGTTCGGAGCGCCCGTATAATCAATACCGCCTGTGGTTTCATAAAGTTTGTCGAATATATTATTAATTTTTAGAGATGCTTCTATTGTCCTGAAATATTTTCCGAGCTGTTTTGATTTTACAAGCGGAACAATATCCAGCGAAACGCCTGTATTGAATATAGTGTAAGGATTTATAAATTTATCAACATAACCTGCAGCCAGTCTCGCATCAGGATTTTTTCTTTCGTTTTCGGAGTTATCGAGATACTGCTTTCCGATGTACTGCATTGTAACATAAGCTCCAAGTCCGAAATCGGAATTGAAGTTCAGCGAAAGATTTCCGATAACCTGCGGAGTGAGCAGAATTTTATTTCCGGAAAAATCATTTCCGTAAATTAAATTCCCGAGCGAATCCGCTCCGTTNNCAGCATAGGATTTTTGTATTTTACGCCGCTGTAAATCTGCGCAAGCAAATTATATTCGAATTCAAATTCTATTCCGCGGTGAACAGATTTTCCCGCATTTCCGTTAATCGGCTGACCGACATTATCGAGCTGGCCGTTATTCACGATTTCGTTAGTGAAATTCATCCAGTAAAAATTCAAGTTTGCTTTCAGTAAATTTGCAGAGTAGCCGAGA
>PMIW01000151.1 GCA_003158365.1 Ignavibacteriota bacterium
GGTTGTCAGTTTTTTAATGCTTTTTCTTACAGTATTAAAATTGGTTAACATTCCTCCGAGCCATCTTTCGCAAACGTAGAATGCATCGCATTTTTCAGCCTGCTCTTTAATTATGGCCTTAGCCTGTTTCTTCGTGCCTACAAAAAGAATTTTCTTTCCTTCTGCTGTGATTCTTGTTAATGCATTCGATGCATCCGTAAGAAGATTCAGTGTTTTCTTCAAATCAATAATGTGAATCCCGTTTCTTTCCATGAAGATGTATTTCTTCATTTTTGGATTCCATCTTCTTGTTAAATGACCAAAATGCGAACCTGCCAATAACAGGTCTTCAATCTGTACTGCGGACATAATTTACTCCTTAAGTTTTTATAAAAGCCGGACGCCGTAAGACGATACATCTTATCTGATGTAAAAAAGAATTGTTGGCTAATGCTGGCTTTTGTTTTTCTTCTATTTCCGTCTACTTTCATTTTACATCCCGATTAACTGCGAAAGCAGTTCATCGGGACACAAGTAAAATAAAATCGGGAAATATGTATTTTAAAATAACGTTTATTAAAAAATTATCTCTTCGAAAACTGGAATCTTTTCCTTGCTTTGGGTCTTCCGTATTTTTTACGTTCAACCATTCTCGGGTCTCTCGTCATAAAACCATTCTGCCTTAAGATACTCCTGAATTCTTCGTTTTTGTTCACCAGTGCTCTCGCTATGGCAAGCCTGATAGCACCGACCTGTCCTGTGAATCCGCCGCCAACTACTGTAGCCCTTATATCCAAAGTACCGAATGTTTCGGTTACTTTTAAAGGCTGCAGCATGCTCTGGTATAACGAAGGAGATTTCACGTATTCTTCTGCATTCCGTCCGTTAATGGTGACTTTTCCCGTACCTTCGGTAAAAAAAGCCCTCGCAACTGCTGTCTTCCTTCTTCCTACTTTAATTGTTGATTTTACTGTCATATTTTTTTAAAAATCTAATTTACTTAATATTTAAAGCAATAGGTTTTTGTGAACTATGCGGGTGCTCGCTGCCCCTGTAAACTTTTAACTTGTGCAATAAATGCGAACCGAGCTTTGTCTTCGGTAACATTCTCTTCACTGCAAGTTCAATTACTCTTTCGGGTTTTTTAACTATCATCTCACTGTAAGGCGTGATCTTCTGTCCGCCCGGGTATGTCGAGTGAGTTTTATAATCTTTTAATTCGGCTCTTTTACCTGTAACTCTTACCTTCTCGGCATTGATTACAATTACAAAATCACCTATATCCGCATTCGGAGTAAACTGTGGACTGCATTTTCCCCTTATTCTCTTGGCAACTTCACTTGCCATGCGACCTAATGTCTTGCCTTCGGCATCAACTAAATACCATTTTTCAGGATTATCCGTTTTTGTTGCGTATTTTGTGGTCCTGACTGATTTACTTACAGCTATTTTCATAAATTTTTTCCGTTAAACCTTAAAAATATAAAAAATCATTAAAAATGTCAACGCAAATACAATTAATAATTAGTAATGAGTAATGAATAATAGACGGTTTTTGAAAGAGTTTACCGGATTATTTGAATCAATATACTAATTTAAACAATAAAACTACATAAAGTTTTATTGCAGATCGAAATTCATTAATAACCAGTTTCGGATATTTCCATCGTTTACATTTCCATAGATATCATTAATATAAAGCTTAACTTCCTGAATTATTGATGCATTGTCTTTTCCTGCTTTATTAAGAATAGCTATATAATTTGATATTTCACTTTTTAAAATTTCTTCATTAGCAAAAGAAAGATTAAATGAACAAATTTTTGTGCTTTTACTTTTTTCCTTTTCAAAATAATACAGGCTTACAGTATCAATTTTTTCCTGTTCTATATTTTTCCCGTCAATTTTATAAACATCATTATCTATGATTAAATTGTTTTTGTCGAATTTTAATTTGTTCTTTATTTCATTACCATCATAAATATACTTAATATAAAAATAACATTTTTCATTCATCGGGTATTCCGTCGGGTCAATATAAATTTTGCTTGTGCCTATAACGAAATAATTTTCACCGAATTCATCTTCCAGCGATTCCATTCCTTTCGTACTTAAATTTTCTTTACCTGCAAATAATACTGAATTTACATATGCAATCAGCCCATTGGTTTTATTATTCTCGGCAAATTTTATTACAAACCTGCCCTGCTCGGGACTCAGCACAGCGGCTTTTGAATCCTTAGTGCTGAATTTGAGTTTATCGGTCGCACATACTTCATCCATCTCTTTTATAGGCTGCCCTGTCTTCTCCGAAATTATTTCGCCTTTAACTGAAAGCACAGTATAACATTGCGAATAAATTAAATTCGAAAATAATAAAATAACTAAAGGTGTGAATAAGAATAACCTTTTCATAATCTTTAAACTTAATTTTATTAAATCTTTAAATCTTTAAATCTTTTAATCTTAAAATCTTTTAATCCTAATAATCCTAATTCAGACATTTATTCAAACAAGCAGAAAATCTATCTTTTTTGTTTCTGTATCTGTTTTCAATATTTTAACTACAACTTTTTGTCCGATGCGGTATGTCTTCCCGCGGCGCGCTCCTACTGCCAGATGTTTTTTATCAAAGAATTCATAATAATCATCCTCTATGTCTTTGAACCTCACAAGACCCTCGATTGCCATATCTATTATTTCAATAAACATTCCATAATGTGTCATACCAGAAATTATCCCGAGAAACTCATCACCAAGATGATTGCTCAGATACTCAATCTGCTTTAATTTTGTAATTTCCCTTTCGGCATAAACGGCATTCTGTTCCTGTGCCGAAGACTGTTTGCAGATTTCAGGCAATCTTTTTTTATAATAATTTACTTTCTTGAAATTTACATTTTTAGTTTTTGCAAATTCAAGATACTCTTTCAAAATCCTGTGAACTATTAAATCGGGATAGCGCCTGATTGGAGAAGTATAATGCGTGTAATCATCAAACCCCAAACCGTAATGACCGATATTTTTTTCATCATAAATTGCTTTAGCCATCGAGCGTATCAGCAAATCATTAATCAGGTATTCTTCGGGTTTTCCCTTAATTGATTCAAGCAAATCTTTTATGGAGTCCTTATCATCGATATGAAGCCTGTACCCGAACTGAGAAACAAATTCGGATAATGAGTTCAGTTTTTCCACATCGGGCTCTTCGTGAATCCTATATATAAACGGCAATTCTTCGTCAAGTTTCTTTGCCTGTTCTGTCACAAATTCGGTCACGCATTTATTTGCAAGAAGCATAAACTCTTCAATCATCCTCATAGAATCGAGTCTCTCTTTAACTTTTATTCCCGTGATTCTTCCCTGCTCATCATAATCGAATTTTACTTCGCGCGACTCGAAATCAATGCTTCCCTCTTTCATACGCTTCTTATAAAAAATCTTTGCAATCTTATCCATCAACGTAAGTTCTTTTTTAAAGTCACCTTTTTTTGAATCAATAATTTTCTGAACCTCTTCATAGGAAAATCTTCTCTTGCTTTTTATCAAAGATTTGTAAATTTTATAGCCTTTAATTGCATAATTTTTTGTGAGTTCAATATCAACGGAAAAAGTATACCTGTCAGTATCAGGTTTCAGCGAACAAATTTCATTAGACAGAGCTTCAGGCAGCATTGGTATTACACTGTTCAAAAGGTAAACGCTCGTTCCGCGTTTCAGAGCTTCAACATCCAGCGGAGAATTTTCTTTTACAAAAAAAGAAACGTCTGCAATATGCACTCCGAGAAGGTATCCGCCGCTTTCGGTTTTTTCGATTGAAACCGCATCATCATAATCCTTTGCATCTTCCGGGTCGATTGTAAAGCAGATTTTATCCCTGATATCTTTTCTGGAATCCGCTTCGAGACTGATATCATCAATTTCTATATTATTTTCCCAGCTCTTCGCTAAATTTTTTGCTTCATTATTTACATCATCGGGAAAATTCCTTTGCAGGTTATATTTTCTTGCAATCGCGAATATTTCCGTGTTAACATTTCCTGCCTGCCCGAGTACTTCTATAATTTTTCCTTCCGGTTCTTTCTTGGGGTCATCCGGGTCAAATTTTATCACTTCGCAGACTACCTTATCGCCGATATTTGCTCCCAGGTAATTTTTCTTTGAAATATATATGTCGTTTTTAATCAACCTTGAATCGGGTACAACATATCCGAAATATTTATTTTTTTCAAACCTTCCCGTTACCGTTAAAATTTCATCGGAAGTATTTCTTTCTGCCGCAATATTTTTCTTGTCTATGTAATACCACTTTCCTGATTTTATTACTTTTTTCTGCAGAACCAGTTCATTCAGCTTCTGCCGCACTTCCCCGGTTCGTCTTCTGTCAACATCCATCCTCTTAATAATGGAATTAAACTTTAACGATTTACCGTTATTTTTTTTCAGTACTCTTAAAATTTGGTTTTGCAAAATGTTAGTGTTTAAAATTTGATTTTGTAATAAAGCATACCGCCCGTTCTTGCGCTTCCGGTCAGGTTTTTATTCTGGTTAAACGGGTCAACTATTCTTTCAAATTGAAAAATAAGGTTGTTTGAAATATTACCTATTCTCATAAGCTTATTCAATGGATATTCAATTACAACATTCGTATTGGTCAGGTCGCGGAATATCTGACCTCCCACCCTCACCGTAGCATCACCGAATTCCGCTGTAATTCTAATATCAGTATTCTGCGCCACATTTCCCGCCTGGGTGCTGTTGTAATTAATATCCGTATTTACAATGAATGGCAAGTAGGCCTGCAATTTATTTGAGATGTACTGCGACATAAACGAAGTCCCGACATTTGCTCCGACGTTCGATACAAGATTTAATCTCTGGTCGGCATTTAATTCGTCCGGGAATTTACCGAATACTATAAAACTGATTGCTTCCTGGTCCTGGCTTCCGCCTCTCGGATTTCCGTTTACAAGAACCGACCAGTCCAGCTTGGCATTAAACGTCGGTCCCGTTACTCTCAATGTGATACTTACGGTTCTTGTATTTTTTTCATCAAGGGGGTCAGGCGTAATTGCATTATATTTAGCTTCAATATTTAATTCCGGGTTTACGATATTCCCCGTAAAAATTAAATTTCCGGTAGCTTCGAAATTTTTGTAAAATTTATAATAGCAGTTATCCTCCAGCACAACCCTGCCCCTTGCCTGCAGGGAATCGTTTTCGCTGTTATCAAAAACAAGGTTTGCAGTTACATTCCCGAAAAATTCCTGCCCGGTTTTTTCATCCACTATAAAATTCACGTACAGTTTATTTTCCGTGCTTACAGAAACATTATAATGAAACGGACTTTTTTTGCTGAGCGGTTCTTTCAATCCTATAACACTTGT
>PMIW01000024.1 GCA_003158365.1 Ignavibacteriota bacterium
AAATACCTATAGGCTTTGTTAAACATCTAGCTAATTATTATAAAAGACAATTAGCAGTTTTTTTTCTACCATCCCCCCCACCTATCATTAAAAAGCCAACTGATTTTCGAAATCTCGCTATTAGTCAAAAAGGTTTATCGCCTGAAACTTTACTTGCTATAAGAAGAACTAACAAATACCTTCAACTTGCTAGAAATATACTTGGTCAAGAATATTTCACAAATTATTATACTTGGTTACAAGAATTAGTTAAATTCAAAAATAAAGAGGATGAATTCATTGAAAAATCCGCAGATTGGTTAAGAGGAAAATTAAAAATAAATATTGATCAACAATTCAAATTTAAAGGTTACGATGATGCATTTAGGAATTGGAGAAACAGTGTTGAACGTGAATTAGGAATTTTCGTTTTCCAATTTCCTATGGCTGAAAATGAACTTGATGGTTTTTCTTATGCTGATGATTTGCCTCCATATGCTATAGTAATAAATTCTAATACCAAATTTCCACAAAGAAAAATTTTTACTTTGTTTCATGAACTTTCACATATAATTAATCATCAACCAGGTATCTGCTTAACAAATATTACAAGAGAAAAAAAGGATTTCGAATTTTTATGTAATGAATTTGCGGGTAAATTTCTTGTCCCTGATGAATTTGTTTTTCCTTTTAAGGATATTAATGAATTAAGCAAATTTGCTAAGCAATTTAAAGTTAGTAATGAAGTATATCTAAGAAGAATTTTTGAAAGAGAGTTTATAAATAAAAAAGAATTTTTTGCATCTTTAGGTGTATTAAAAACTAGTTTTAAAAAACCAACAATTAAGAAAACTAACAAAATTGTCATCGACCCTGTTACATTAAGTAAGAGCTACAGAGGAAATAAATTTTTTGATTTAGTTTTCNNTGCAGTATCAAATAACAGAATTGATTATACTACGGCATCAGATGTTCTAAATTTACGAATTAATCGTATATCTAATGAACTCTAAATTAAAAAGCATATATTGTTTTGATACAAGTGCTTTTATTCAACTCCATATTGCAAATAAAGTAATACCCATTCCAGATTTATGGTCAGAATTAAGTGATTTTTTTGCACTTGGAAAAATTATTTCTCATGAATTTGTATTCGAAGAAATTAATCCGAAAACAGCAAAGCCAGATTTTATTGCAAAATGGATTGAAAATAAACAAAAGTACTTTTTTCCAATTTCAGATAAACAGATAGAACTTGTTTCAAAAATACTGGGAAAATTTCCGGATTTAATAGATCCCGAAAAGGAAAAAAATGAAGCTGATCCTTGGTTAATTGCTCTTGCATTAGAAAAAATGGACGATTTGCATTTATTTAAAGAAGAAACAAAAGTTATTGTTGTCAGTCAAGAAAAAATTTCTTCCAGCAAAAAAATTCCTGCTGCTTGTAAAGAATTTGGAGTTCAACATATGAATCTTGAAGAATTTTTCAAAGACAATAATTGGAAATTCACAATTTCAAAAAAAGAATAATATAGAGACTACCTTAAATTCTACTTTGAATCCCCTTTCATCTTGAATTAACCCCTCATTCTTTTTATTTTTACACAACTTTTTTATTAACATTATAAAACCTATATGAGTCTTTTAGTTGTCGGTACTTTAGCTCTCGATACGATTGAAACTCCGTTCGGGAAAGAAGAATACACGCTCGGTGGTTCCGCTACATTCATTTCCACCGCCGCAAGCTACTTAACAAGCGACATCCGCCTTGTCGGCATAGTCGGATACGATTTTCCGCAGAAAGAACTGGATTATTTTAAATCGCGCCGCATAGATACTTCAGGTGTCGAGATTTTAAAAGATACGAAAACATTCCACTGGCACGGCGTTTACAGCACCGATATGAACCATCGCGATACAATCACAACAGATTTAAATGCACTCGCAAAATTCGACCCGAAAATTTCAGATAAGTTTGCCAAAACAGAATATATTTGTGTCGGCAATATTGACCCCGTTATTCAGCAGAAAATTATCAGTCAAATAGAAAAACCGAAACTCATTATGATTGATACAATGAATTTCTGGATTGAAGGAAACCCGACAGAGCTTTTTAAGACAATAAAACATGCGGATATATTGGTTGTAAATGATTCCGAAGCAAGACTGCTTACAGGCGACCATAATTTAATTTCATCGGCAAAGAAAATAATGGATATGGGACCTAAGATACTGATAATCAAAAAAGGCGAACACGGCGCTATGCTTCTTACAAAAGATAATGTCTTCATAGTCCCTGCCTTCCCTCTCGAAAAAGTATTCGACCCGACAGGCGCAGGTGATTCTTTTGCGGGCGGTTTCATGGGCTGGATAGATAAGACAAAAGACTTATCTTTTGAAAATCTTAAACTTGCCGTCGTATTCGGCAGCGTAATGGCTTCCCTTTCGGTCGAGAAATTCTCGCTCGAAGGCCTCAGGAATCTTGAAAATGAAACTATTATGAAAAGGTTTAAGGAATTTAAGGCAATAACCAATTTCAAAGAAATCAGCTTGTAAACGAAACATTTATTTAATAAAATTCGTATGGGACTAATAGAGTCGGAAGCATTTGTTCTTAATGGTTTCAGGTACGGTGAATCGAGTAAAATAATAACTTTGTACAGCTCGGCTTTCGGCAAGTTCAATGCTATCGTGAAAGGTGTCAGGAATGTGAAGGCGAGGCACAGCGGTGTTTACGAGAATATGAATCTTATTAATGTGTTTTTTAACAAAAAAGATAACCGCACACTGCAGGTAATAAGCAAGGCTGATTTGATCTGCTCTTACAAGCAGGTAAAATCGGAACTCGATAAGCTTGCAGTGGCTTATAATATGCTTGAAATCTTGAATAAAACATCTATTGAATATGATACAAGTGTAAATGCCTTCGTTCTTTTAAAAAATGTTTTTGATTATCTCGAAAAATCCAAAACAAATTACGGTTTTGTTTTGTTATATTATATATATAAGTTATCATTCGTTCAGGGATTGGATTTTTTGTCTTATGTTTCAAACGGAACTTTTACTAAAGATAGTACATATAAAATTAGTGTGAAGCATAATGAGTTACTTGAAATTTTCAGGGAGAAGGATATATGTGAACTTGATTGCGAAATGATTGGAAAACCGGATTTGAAATATCTGAATAAAGTGTTGCT
>PMIW01000065.1 GCA_003158365.1 Ignavibacteriota bacterium
CCCAAAGATAGTAAAAGTCCATCAAATTATTCCAAAGGACATTGCGAATACAAAAGCGCCTGTTAAAGGTTACGAACCGAATCCGATATTTATTGGTGATGGTCCGGAAGCGCTGATAACAATAGGTTCAGGTACAACTACAGGTACCTATCCATTTTACATGTATTGGGGTTATACAAGAAGTGCATCTATTTACACTTCATCTGAAATTGGTTCAACAGGTATTATTACTACATTAGCATGGTATGTATCGACAGCAGCAGCGGCATCATGTCCGATTGTTATATATTTAAAAACTACGACATCATCAACTTTTACTTCTTCTACCTGGGCATCTTTAACAACGGGTGCAACTTTAGTATATTCAGGAACGAGGAGTTTCTCAACGACAGGTTGGAATACAATTACTTTATCAACTCCATTTAATTATACAGGAAGTAATTTGATGGTATTATGTGAAGCTAATTACGGTGGAGGCGGCACAAGTCCATATCCATATTTCTACAGGTATAACGTTACAAGCACACATCAAACTTGGTATCAGGATAATACTCCTCCAACCGGAACGGGAACGATTGCGAATACAAGACCTCAAATACAGATGAATGTTACTCCATCTACTACCCCTTATTTAAGTGCAGTTCCAACTTCCCTTGCATTTGGAAATACTGTAGTTGGACAAACCTCCGTAGAAAAAACNNCAAACATCTGCCGAGAAAACATATTCATTGTCGGGAGGCAGTTTAACCGGATTCCCCGGTAATATAATTGTTACTGCGCCTGCGAATTTTCAGGTTTCATTGACATCAGGAAGCGGATTCGGGTCAAGTATAAATGTGCCTTATTCGAGTGCAACATTATCCGCAACGGCAATTTACGTAAGATTCCAGCCTCCGGCTTCAACTGCATATTCCGGAAATGTTACGAATGCAGGTGGAGGTGCAACAACAGTAAATGTGGCTGTATCCGGAACCGGGGTTACACCTCTTACACTGCCTATAACGGAAAATTTTGATTTGGTTACGGCTCCTGCCTTACCTGCAGGCTGGTCTTATGAAAATACAAATGGTGATGCAAATTACTGGATAACAAACACATCATCGCCTAATACTACTCCAAATTCAATGTTCATACAATATAATTCAGCGGCGGCAATGAATGACTGGTTTTTTACCCCGCCAATACTTCTTACGGCAGGTAAAACATACCAGGTCGGTTTTCAATATAAAAATAACGGCGGTACGACATACCCGGAAAAACTTGAAGTAAAATGGGGTACAACCGCTTCGTCAGCCGGGATGACAAGTTCTGCAATATTCAGCAATTCAAACATAACTAATCTGACTTATTTAACGGGGACCGGGTCTTTTCCGATTTCTGTCACGGGATATTATTATGTGGGATGGCACGGATTTAGTGCCGCTGATATGTATGATTTATTTGTAGATGATGTTACGATTCAGGAAGCTTTGAATAACGATATATCAGTTGTCGCAGTTTTTGCAAAAGGTAAACTGCCGCTTGGATTTGGAGCAAACGATACAATGAAAGCAGTCATTTCAAATTTCGGAATACAAACGCAAACCAATATTCAGGTTACTCTTAATGTATCAGGGGCAAATTCATTTACCAATACAACAACTTATCCGAGTTTAGCACCCGGAGCGACAGATACGGTAACTTTTGCACCATTCACTTCTTCTTCGACCGGCACAAACACGGTAACAGCATCAGTTCCAGGCGATCAGAATAATGCAAATAACTCTAAGTCCTATTCACAAATAATAACAACAAATACATTTGCATATTCGGATGGTTCTCCGATGACTTTAAATTTAGGTTATAATACAGGTTCGGGAACTTTGCTGACAAGATACTATGTAACGGGAACAGCAGTTGTAAACAGCGTAAACTGCTATATCGGAGATTATACTTATAATACAGGAAATACTGTGTATGGTATTCTTGAAAACGCTGCAGGAACCATTGTTGCACAGACAGCAAATTATGTTATTCTGTCCACGGATTTAGGCACCTGGCATACATTTAACTTTACTACAAATCCGGTTATTGGTGACCAGGTCTTTTACATAGGCATGGGTCAGACAGCAAATACAACTACAGGATATTATCCATTGGGAACGCAGACTGAATCACCCGGAAGAAATAATGCTTATTACGGAAATGCTCTGACAGGCGGAGCTTTCACAATGTATAATTCTTTCGGAAGGATGATGATTGAAGCGGTAGTTTCCGCTCCGACATCACCATCATTGGTTGCAAATCCCCTGACGATAAATTTCGGATATACTGCAAACGGAAATACTTCTTCCGAGCAGTCTTATGTAATTTCAGGTATGAATTTAAATCCGCCTGACGGAAATATAACTGTAACTGCACCGCCGAACTTCCAGATATCACAAACTTCAGGTTCAGGTTATTTGCCATCGTTAAATATTCCCTATTCAGTAGGCTCATTAACGTCAACAACTATATATGGTGTTTTTCAGCCGACTTCAGAACAGGATTATTCGGGAAATATTGTAAATTCAGGAGGCGGAGCTGCAAACGTAAATGTTTCTGTTTCCGGTACATCCAATATTTTATATTGCACATCCGGAGCTGTTTACGCAGAAGATGATGATATTGGTAATGTTACATTCGGCACAATTAATAACGGAGTTGCAACACCGGTAATAAATAATCCAACTGCAGTAAATACTTATACTAATTTTTACAGTTCAGTTGCTCCAACAAACATACAACAGGGTACTTCTTATCCGATTTCGGTGAGCGGCATCTGGCAGGCTACCGCATATACAGCGGGGGTTTCGGTTTATATAGATTTTAATAAAAACGGTACTTTCGATGCAAGTGATGGATTTTATCTCGGAACAGTAGACGGTACAACTAATACTATAACAGGAAATATAACAGTACCTGCAGGAGCGACTTTAGGAAACACCAGAATGAGAGTAATCCTTGTCGAAGGTGGTTCATCTCTTGCTTCGGCTTGCGGTACATATGCCTGGGGTGAAACCGAAGACTACAGGGTTAATATTGTCGCTGCATCACCTATGACTTATTCCTCAAGCATCGTTACGCAAAGTGTAACCACTTCAGTCAGTGCAGGTTCCACCAATGCTCAGATAATAGGTGTTCAGGTAGTAACCACGGGTTCTGCGAGTCCTTTAAATATTTATTCACTGACTTTCGATGTTTGCAATCCTTCTTCGGGAGGAACCACAAATATTAATGACATTCAAAATGCCAAAGTTTATTATACGGGAGGTTCAGGTACTTTCGGTATTTCAAATCTGTTCGGAACGTATTCAACATCAATTCCTTCTTATCCATCTTCATTTACAATTTCAAATGCAGGCGGCCAGGCACTGGTCGGAGGTACAAATTACTTCTGGCTGACATACGATTTGATTCCCTGTGCTACGATAGGAAATGTATTGGATGCGGAATGTACTTCATTTACAATCGGTTCGGGTTCTCCGGGGATTTCACAAACCCCAAGTACTGTTTCCCCGGCAGGAAGCAGACTAATATCGGCATCTTCAGACTGGGGAGGTCCTTTAGCGGGTTATTATTTCTCAAATTCTTCTCCAGGTTCTTCATGTGCTTTATCGCAGCCGGTTTTTTCGTGGTTTGATACAACAGGCAGTATTAATCTGATATTGAATTCCGTAAACCAGGGTACTTTAACAGGTACAATTGACGATGGCTATTATACAATTACTTTACCTGCCGGTAAAATATTCAGATTTATGGGTACGAATTATACAACCATTCAAATTGCAACAAACGGATATGTAACGCTCGGTACAACAGGATATACGTCATATAGCCCTGTATCTCTTCCATCAACAAGCGCGCCGTTGAATTCAATATTTGCATTGTGGAATGATATCAGGTATGATTATCAGACTTCCGCATCATACAACAGACTGAGTTACAAATTTATTCCTGCTGACGACCACGTAATAATAACATTTAATAATGCTCCCATAGAAGCTCTTGCGGCAACAACAAGGTATGTTTCGTTCCAGATTATTTTAAACACCTCTGATTCACCGATAGATAATTCTCCGTTTGTAATCCAGTTTGACGATGCCCAAAGCGGAACAGGCTGGAAAGATTTATCAACAGGATGGTATTATACTAACGGTAAAAATCATCTTGTGGGATTCCAGAGTGACGGTAATGCCGGCAACGGCATGATGTACAGATTTGTAAATTCAGGTCCCGCGAATCCGTCGGGACGGCTTATATCCTCCCCTGTTGCCATCGGCTTCAGCCCGAACCAGTCAACACTTCCGGTTGAGTTATCAGCTTTCAGTGCAAGCGTAAATATAAGAGATGTAAAATTAAACTGGACAACATCGAAGGAAACGAACAATAAATGTTTTGAAATTGAACGCAAAACCGAAAATGGTATATGGGCAAAGTTGTCTTCTGTTAACGGCAAAGGAACAACTAATTCCAAAGCAAATTACAGTTTCGATGACAATAAGTTACAAACGGGTAAATACTTCTACAGGTTAAAACAAATAGACCTTAACGGAAACTACAAATATTTCCAGATGAATAGTGCAGTATCGGTAGGAATTCCGACAAAATTTAATCTTTCTCAAAATTACCCTAATCCATTCAATCCTGTCACAAAAATAGACTTTGATTTGCCGTTCGACAGCAAGGTAAAATTAATCGTATTTGATATTCTTGGCAGAGAAGTAAAGAAACTTATTAATGGTGATTTTAATCAGGCGGGTTACTATACAATTGAATTAAATGCAACCAATCTTGCAAGCGGAATTTATTTTTACAGGTTTGCTGCAAATGCTTTGAACGGAAAAGAATTCAATTCAGTTAAGAAAATGGCTGTAATAAAATAAAATTTAAGAAATATTAAACTAAAACAAAAAGCCCCTTTGATATTTGAAGGGGCTTTTTAATAATAACGTGTAATTATTATTTTTTTAAAATCAGTTCATTTAATTTATTCTCTATCCATTTCTTGCCGTAAAAATTTTTCTCATTTGAGAGAATATATTCCGTTTTATAAGCGTCCTTGATATTCCCTTTTTTTAAACTGGTGAGTTTTGAAAGATAGTTCAAAAAATTTGAAAAACTTTCTCTATAAAATTGCGGTACACTTTTGTTTCTTTTGATATAATGCTTGAACGAATCAATTAAATGAGGAATGTATTTAAGCGAATTTTCTTCGTAATAAATTTTCAGCCGCAATGAATTTGTGAGCAAATAAAACCCGTAAGTTTTAAAATTTACTTTATCCAGATACTCCTTCGCCTCTTCATATCTTTTTTGGGAATATCTTAAAATAGCCAGGCCCAGATTCAATGAATCCTCTTTATAATAAACGCTTATCTTCGGGAAATATCTCCAGATAAAGGTTTCCGTATATTCGAAGTCATTTAAAAACGAAGCAAAATTTATAATTTGTATATATGTGAAGTGGTTAAAATTATCAATTTTTAATAAAAAACCGTTTGCTTCTATTCTTTTAAATACTTCTACCGGTAAATCCATTTTTTCATACTTTCCCCTGCTAATTTCCGCAACGATATACGTTATTATTGTATAAATCGAAAATTCAATATCATCGGGACTCAGAAATAACCTGTTATCTTCCACATATTTTTCCACTTCGGTATATATTTTTTCAATACTGCGCTCTCTTATCAATTTCAATACAAGGAAATAAAGAAAAATACGGGGTTCATTTTTTTTGTAATATTCAATATTTTTTTTTATGTAATTTACAATCGAATCTATGCTTGCAAATCCGTAATCAGTAATATCGACTTCATTTATAAAATTATTTTGAACCAGTATATGGCTTACATATAATTTGATGAATATATATAACTGGTCAACTGAGTCGGTAAGGTTTTTTATTTTTTCCATTTGCTTATCGGGAGTCACCAAAAAAATCTTATCTGTCAGTTCCTCAACTATTAGTTTCAGCTTCGAAAAATAATAACTTTTACTGTCCCATTTTGAATTGTTCATCAGCTTTTTTATATCATCAATTTCAATATCATATAATTTATTCAGGTCTTTATGGCTTAATTGTTTTGAAAGATAAGCCTTTTTACCAATCATGTCCTTTTCCACAGAATTATGAATTAGGAAATTCTCAAGAAGAGAGCTGAAATCCGATATGAGTTTTCTTGTTTTGACATTATCAAATTTGTCTGTTTTATATATATTTTTTGATATTAATTCAGGTGTAAGACCGGAAAAATTGTGATTATGGTAATACTTTTTTGTTAATTCATAAAACTCAATCATATTTTTACTTCCGTTAAAAAACGGTGATTTCATGAACTTCCCCAGTGACTTAAATTCTTTTTCTGTCAGAGAATCAAGTATGTTTAGAAACTTGTATTTACGCATATTTTATAATTAAAAACCATCTTTTTTATTCTTCACAAATCAGATTAAATGTCTTGCAATATAGTTAAAATACATTTATTAATCTGCCTATTTACCTGTTATTCAACAATATTTAATATATTATAGTGCACACACTATATCCGTTAGAATTTTTATTTTATAAGTATGTTAATAAATTTCTTTAAAAATAAAACTAAAAAGAATTTATTATGTATTAAGATTGAGTTAATTTTGATTAAATAATTGTGCCTTATAGTAGCAATTTACAAATTCGGGGGGAAAATTTGTAATGGATTTTCCTCTTTCTGTTTTAAAATCCAAAAAACATAGGGAATAAATATAGGAAAAAAATAAAATAATTATAAATTAATTAATCTATTGTTATGAAAAAACTCTTCACACTCTTCGGGATTACTCTATGCATTTTATTTCTGGGTAGTTCCATTTCATTTGGACAAATTGCGGTGACGGTATCAAACCCGACCAATACAACACCAAATTTAGCTGCAAGTTATGCTTCCCTTGCAAGTGCAATAACAGCATTAAACAGTGTAACAGCAATGACGGGACCGGTAATAATTAATTTACCTGCCGGCGGAACGGAAACAGCTCCCGTTGCAGGGTTGCTATTAAATAATTTTCAGTAATTTAAAACAGTCTCAAAATGAATTTACCTCTTGGAGAGAAATCTCTGAGAGGCTTTTGTTTTAGTCTCATATTGAGATTATATTCTCACTTCTTATATATTTATATATCATTTTCGCATAAAATTCAATAAAACTGCACTTATTTTTCTGGCATTATAGTTGCCATATATATGGTATAAAGAATAACATATGAATAAAATATTGCTTTTAATTATAATTTTTATTGGTTTCAATTCAATCCATTCTCAGACCTGGAGACAATATAATCTGCAAACCGGACAAATAACAAATATTTCTTATTCGCTTTCGAGTACCGGTAATTCTGATTTGAAAAACGGCAGCAGAGGAATTTTACCCGATAATTTTTCGTTTGATACTTCGAGAGGATTTTTCCCACTCGATATTATTAATGATGCAAATGCTTATCCCTGGAGAACAACAGTAAAGTTTAACGATGTAACAGGAATTCTTATAGACCCATACCATGTTTTAACTGCAGGACATGCAATCGAGTTTAATCCTTATTTTCAAAATGTGAAATTTATTCCCGGATATGAAAATGGCGAAGAACCGTTTGGCTACGCATATGCAGAATATTTTTACCTGCCGTCAGACTTTAGCCCCGGAACATCGAGAGATTATGCAATTATCAAGCTCGACAGGCCGATTGGCGCTTTATCGGGATGGAACGGATACGGGTATAATAACGATGATTCCTATTTCCTTAATAATCTTTTCAATAATGCAAGTTTTCCCAGCCAGACCCCATATACAGGTGAATATTTATTTAACTGGAAAGGATATTTTAACAGCGTCGGAACCGATTATTTATTATCCACGAGAATAGGTGCCGGCGGAATGAGCGGCAGCCCCGCATTTGCAACAGTAAATAACGATAAAATTGTTTACGGAATTGTAACTAACCTTGGAATAAAATTTAATAGGATAACCTCTTCTAAATATGATGCCATAAATGCTATTATCAGCCGGAATACACCGGCAGAATTCGATTTAATTCCGATGAATGTAAAGGTAAGCCCGCAACTGATGAAGACAGGAAATGCATTCGAATCACTCAGCTTTATTCTTCATAATTATTCATCCGAAAATAAAAGTAATGCAAATATAACCGTTAATTTATATCTTTCAACCGACCCGGTTATAACTCCATCGGACGATTTAATTGCAACTTATAATTATCAGAAAAGCTTTGCATCAAAATCATCCGAATTAATTGTACAGTTAAATTCATTACCCGCGATAAACAAACCTGTTGGTGATTATTATGTAGGTATAATTATTTCCGGAGATAACAATGCAAACAACAATACTGTATCAGCTTCAGATGCGGCATCCATTACTGTTACAAACAACAATTATGTAACAATAAAAGGAAGAATTGTCTCGGCATCTGCAAACAGCGGAGTTAACGGAGTAAACCTGAACGGATTTCCATACCAGGTGAAAACTGATTTTAACGGATACTATGAAATACAGGTCAGTTACGGCTGGAACGGAACAGTGACACCCGTTAAACAGGGTTATGATTTTACTAATATTTCACAGTCATATTCAAATGTCACTCAAAATACAACCACAAATTATAGTGCCATTAAAAAGATTTTTGTTTTTTCCGGTTATATCAAATCTCCCAATGCCCAGGCACCCGTTAGCAATGTTAAATTATCAGGACTTGTAAACGAGCCTTACTCCGATGCAAACGGATTCTTTTCTGTAAGTTTATTTTACGGATGGTCGGGAAATTTATTCCCGGTAAAAGGTACTAACTGGAACTTTGAACCATATTCAAATACCACAACAACACTGACATCGGATAAATCAGCATATTTCAAGAGCGGTTTTTATGTCTCGGGAAGATGTTTTGAAAACACAGGAGAACCCATAACTGACGTTATTTTGAACGGTTTTCCGCATTCAGTACAATCGGATAATAACGGTGAATATAATGTATTTGTGGATTCCGGATGGACAGGAACGGTTGTCCCTGCCAAAAATAATATTTCTTTTTCTCCATCGGTAAGAAATTATGAAAATACAATTGCTTCCATTGATATGCAGGACTATGTGGAACAAAGTGCGGTTGTACTTAATTTAAAAGTACTGCTCGCAGGTGCAATGTATGAGAATTCAGATACAATGAAAACCGTGCTGAATTATAAGAACTATCTTCCTCTTGTACCGCCCGATACTCTAAGCGGAAATGTTACACCCTTTGTTTATATAAAAAAACCAACTGAATCCGTAACAAGCAAATTTTTTCAATATCATCGTAATATTGTTGACTGGGTTATAATAGAATTAAGACAGTATAAAAATATTACAACATCTGTCGATACAATAGCAGCTTTCATCCGAAATGACGGGAAAGTGATTAGCATTACAGGGGACACATTAATTACTCTTGATAAAAATATTCCCGCGGACAGTTATTTCGTTGTTATAAGACACAGAAATCATCTGGCAGTGATGAGCTCAAGCCCTATATATTTAAACTCTAAAACAGAACTTTATGATTTTTCAACTGACAGTTATCAGTTTTTTGGCGGAGATGCATCACTTTTACAGAATGGTAAATATGCTATGTACCCGGGAGATGCAGATTTTAACGGAATTATTAACTTAATAGATTATCATATATTTCAGAGTAACAGTATTCTTGCAAGTACAGGATATATATATTCAGATTTTAATCTGGATGGAATTGTAACCGGTTCAGACTTTAATATTTTTGCTCCTGTAAATAAAAAAAGAACAACAACAAACGTTCAAAATTCTTCATTAAAAAAATTCTTGAATGCACTGAAATAATACTGAATAGAATTTTTTTATTCCCCTGAAATCCCGAAAAATATTTTTTCGGGATTTTTTTTATTCATATAGAAAAGACCGAAATTTATAATTTTCTCATTATGAGACTTTTAAATAAAAAATATATTTATTACTAAATTGTAGGCCACAGTAATGGTCTCAAATTGAGACTTATTTCTCAAATATTCACCCTTTTCGTGCAAAATATGCTTATTTTAGACAATTCTTCTACAATATTATTTGGCACTATCTTTGCTAATATATAGTATAGAATGAATAAAATTATCATAAAATATTGGTTAGTAATAATGATCTTAACAGGAAGCGTGATAAGCGGTTTAGCACAGCCGAGCATAGATCAAAAGCTTTCAGTTTTTTCCAATTCAGGTACAAACGAAGGTTCGTTTATAGTTGACTATAAAATCAAGGGTTCACAGTTAACTAATTCGAAGACTTTAGGCTCACTGAGCGCAGACATCATTTATGACTCGACTCTTATAAGTTTCGTAAATATAACTAACTGGAATAACGGACTTACACAAAGCAGCGGATATGAAAAATTTGCGGGAAAAAATTCAGGTTCAGGACAGAATTGTTTTGTAAGAATTATGATAAATGCTTTAAACGTAAATGGAGACAGCTTAAGTTCACAGCTGGGCTATAATTTAGAAAACGGTTACTCGACTATAGTAAGATTAAATTTTATCATTCTTGATAATTCAAAATCGGTTTCCCTAACAATTAATCTTGTTACAAATCAGGCAGGTCTTTTTTCTAATCCGGGAAACAATCCGAATACATTTGAAATTAACGACCAGATATTATCTATACCGCAGGTTATTGAAAACGAAGCTTTGCCGGTTATGATGGCAGAGTTCAATTCCACCGTAAAAATGGATAATGTAACATTAAAATGGATAACATCGAGTGAGCATAACAATGAAGGATTCAGAATTGAAAGAAAACAAGCAAGCACGGAAAACTGGATAAATCTCGGAAACGTTAAAGGCGCAGGTAATTCCGGCTCCCCTATTCAATATACATTTGAAGATACAAAGCTTCAGAGCGGTAAATATAATTACAGGATTAAGCAGGTAGATAACAACGGGAATTTTAAATACTTCAGTTTAAATAATGTTGTAGAAGTTGGTATTCCTGCAAATTACAACCTGTCACAAAATTATCCGAACCCGTTTAATCCTACAACAAAGATTAATTATGAATTGCCGAAAGACAGCAAAGTGAATATAACGATTTTTGATATCCTTGGCCGTGAAGTAATCAGCCTGGTTAATCAGGAGCAAAAAGCAGGTTATTATACTGTAACCACAGACGCAAAAAATTTAGCAAGCGGAACATATTTTTACAGGTTAATTGCAAAATCCTCAGATAAAGATTATGTAATGTCCAAAAAAATGTGCATAGTCAAATAATACAATAGATTGTCGTTAGTCAGCAGGAAGCTTTACCAATCCTCCGGTCAAGGAAAGGTAAGGCTTTTTTTTTAAGTTAATATCCTGCCTTATATAATGATAACAAACGCATTTTCGACGCAGTAAATCAATTACCTGTCCAATAATAAACTGAAGATATTTTTATTATTTACTTGAATTATTAAAAAAACTATATTGTTTGAGAAGTAAAACACTATTGAAGAGGAAATCAAAATATGTCAAACTGGAAAGAAAAATCCAACTTAGATAAAAAAGCTTTATCGAAATATACATCTTTAAGCGGAAGGGAGCTTAACAATTGTTACTTTCCCGAAGATATTAAAGATTTGAATTATGAAAAACAGCTTGCAAATACGGGGCAATTTCCATATACCAGGGGTATTCACCACGATATGTATCGCGGAAAGCTCTGGACAATGAGGCAATTTGCAGGATTCGGAACTCCTGAAGATACAAATGAGAGATTCAAGTATTTGCTTACACACGGTCAGACAGGATTATCCACTGCATTCGATATGCCGACTTTAATGGGTTGGGATGCCGATGCTGAAATCTCCGAAGGTGAAGTGGGTATATGCGGCGTGTCTGTTTCTTCTCTTGCCGATATGGAAATACTCTTCGACGGTATTCCTCTCGATAAAGTTTCGACTTCTATGACAATCAACTCCCCCGCAATAATGATGTATGCATTTTATCTTGCTGTCGCAGATAAACAGGGTGTGCCATACAAAAGCTTAAGAGGCACATTGCAGAATGATATTCTGAAAGAATACATTGCGCAAAAAGAATTTATTTATCCGCCGAAAGAATCAATGCGCATTATCACGGACATGATTGAATTCAGCACAAACGAAGTGCCTCAGTTCAATCCTGTCAGCGTAAGCGGATACCATATACGCGAAGCAGGTTCTACTGCCGCGCAGGAGCTTGCATTTACACTCGCTGACGGATTTGCTTACGTGGAAGAGTGCATAAAAAGAGGAATGGATGT
>PMIW01000132.1 GCA_003158365.1 Ignavibacteriota bacterium
CCGAACCCGTTTAATCCTGTAACAACGATAAAATATCAAACGACAAATACCGGTTTTATTACGTTAAAAGTATTTGATATTTTGGGTAAAGAAGTAGCCACGCTTGTCAGCGAGAAACAGAATGCAGGTATATACGAAATAACATTCGACGGGAATAATCTTAATTCGGGCATTTATTTCTATAAGATAATTTCGGATAATTTTACGCAGACAAAAAAGTTTATATTGATTAAGTAAATCAATTTCTAATAAGAATTACATTTCGTATTTTACATTAACCAATATCATGAAAAAGTTATGCCTCATACGATATTACATTCTTCGATTCTAATTACGTTAGCTTTAGTATTTTACTCTATCGGCATTTGGTCTGAAAGATTTGCAAAATACCTTAAACCCTGGCATGTCATTGCTTTCTGGGCAGGTTTCTTATTTGATACACTTGGTACCTGGAACATGCATATTTTAGCTACAAAACCTTTTTATTTATTTGAACCCCATACACTAACGGGGCAGATTGCAATATGGCTTATGTGTGTGCACGCAGTTTGGGCTACTGTAGTGATTAAAAAAGGCAGCGAGAAATCACGTATAGGTTTTCATAAATACAGCCTTATAGTATGGCTGGTCTGGCTTATTCCATATTTTATGGGAATGTATCTCGGAATGCATAAATGAAATTTGTACGATCCAAAATACTTATAAACTAACTAAAAACCATTATGACCAAAAAATCTTTTGTTTTTCTTTGCCTTTTTGTTCTCTGTTTTTCGTTTGCTTATTCTCAGGATGGCACAAGAGCCATTGACTTTAACACACGCTCCACGGGACGCGGTGGAGTTTCCATAGGATTTTTTGATAATCCATCAGTAATGCTGACTAATCCCGCAGGAATGTCATTTTTAAAAAATGACATGCTGGATGCAAATGCAATTTTCATGGTTCCGCCTCCAAAATTTACAAATTTCAAAAAGGATGCATCAGGAAATACAACTCAGGAATTGTTAAATAATGCCGTAGAAGGCAGTAAGACATTGTATGTTTTACCAAGTTTATCTTATACCCGCAAAATCAGTGATAAATTAACACTTGGCGCCGGGGTATTCACTACCGGCGGAATGGGAGCGGATTTCTCGCTGAATCACGAACTCTATAAAGACGCATCAGGTTATATTCCACAAACATATCATTCAAGATTTTCGACCGTTCAGGGAGGACTATCGGGTGCTTACAAGATTACTGATAAATTTTCTGCAGGTGTTACTGCACAATTACTATGGGCTTCTCTGGAATTTAAAAATCCTTTCAGCATGTCACCACTTAAAATGCTGGGTCAAATGAACGCGCAACAGACTTTCGGTCAGCATTTTGCTGCACCGCGTGATACAACTAATATGGGTCTCGGATATTCAGAGGTTACATCCTCTGCTGATATGAAGGAATTAAATTCATATTCATTCGCAGGAAAAATCGGATTGGCTTATAAATTCAGTGAAAAATTCACCATCGGGGCATCATATTCAGCTCCTGTTCCTTTAAAGTTTAAAAATGGAATCTCTAATCTCGATATGTCTGCACAATTTAACGATGCATTTGGCAGAGAGGTTGTAAATGTAATGAATAAATACCATATTTCAGACCCTGCAGTTGCAAGAACAATAGTTATGAACAACTTCTCTGCTTTAGGAATTGACATAACAAAGGGTTTTACAGGGCAGTATGATATCAGTGACGAATTTGAAATTCCACAATCGGTAGGTTTTGGAATTAATTATAATCCTTCACCGTGTTTAAGACTTGGTTTTGATTTCGAATGGATAAACTGGAAAAAATCTTTCGATAAAATGAAATTGACATTGACGAATGGTACAAACAGCAATATTAATATTTTACTTGGTCAGGGCGGAGTCGGACAGCCCGATTTCAATGTTGATTTTTTAATGAACTGGAAAGATGCTGTCATTTTAAAATTCGGCGGTGAGTATGATTTAAGTAAAAAATCAACAATCCGTCTCGGATATGCTTATGGCACAAATCCTGTTCCCGAAGAAGCCGCTATCCCGATTATACCTGCAGTGCTCGTGCATCATATAATGGCAGGATTTAGCTATGCTTTGACGGAAAGACTAAATACGAACGTTGCGATTGAATACGGATTGAATAATAAAGTAACAAACAGCGGCACAAGTATAGTTGCTTCCGAATACAATTACAGCACAGTTGAATTAAAAAACATGCTGGGACATCTGTCACTCACATATAATTTTAGATAAATATTCATTTCCCGTTCCCGCGCTTCTGGCGCGGGAACGGTTATTATTTTTAATCTACTCTATTACAATTTCATCCACAAATAGCCACGACAATTCACCTGCTCCCTCGTGCCACGCAGGCAGTCTCCCGTAATTCTTTGCTTTAATCCTTATATATTTTACGTCCTGATTGATATTTTGTGCAACATCCGATATTTCAACTCTGCTGTTTTTCTTTAAATCAACTTCATACATTATTGTTCCTGCAGGCTTGAATTCTTTACCGTCATCTGATATTTCAAATTCTACATTAGTCGGAAAACATATCCAGGAATTTACATCACTTAAAAATCCTACAGAAACTTTTTTTACAAACTGCTTTTTACTGAATTTAAGAATCACTTCAAAATTAGTTCCGTGAAATCCCTGCCACCCTCCGAGTCTCCAGTTTTTTGTTCCTCTGACTAAATCAATTAAAGCGTCATCGCCGCCTCCCGTATACTGAGAACTATAATTGGTAACGTATTTAATACTTCTGCCCTCGGGAATTTTAATAAATTTTCCATCAATGACCTTGCTGCTTCCGAAATCTTTGCTGTAAGAGAATAGTTTTACAACGGTTGTTTTATCTATCAGTATTGGTTTTTGGTAGACGCTTGAGTTCATGCCAGGCTCGCTTCCATCCAGCGTATAATAAACTTTCGAGTCGGGGTCTATGGATTTAAGCATAATATATTCATATTTCTGAAAAGACTTTTCATCTGCAACTATAAACGGTGCCGGATTTATTAATTCATCATTGATAGAAGATATCGGAACATCAAGCTCTCCGCTTCCCCAGTTTTTATTTTCTGCACTTCCCATATTGAATACAATCTCTCCGCCATTCATAATATCATTATGATTCAGATAACATTTAGTATAATCCTTACCATTTAATTTTGCAGACTGTATATAATAATTCGAAGCTGTCACATTTTCTGCTTTAATAACAAATTGCTTTCCGTTTTCAAGATTAATTGTAACTTTATCGAAAACCGGAGTGCCAATCGCATAATTCAATTGTCCGGGGCAAACCGAATAGATTCCCATCGCACTCATTACATACCACGCCGACATCTGCCCGCAGTCTTCATTTCCGATTAAACCGTCAGGGTCATTTTTGTGAAATTCAGTCTGTATTTTGTGAACCAGCGCCTGTGTTTTCCACGGAGCATTTACATAATCATATAGGTAAGCCATGTGATGCGAGGGTTCATTTCCGTGTGCATACTGACCTATCATCCCGGTTATGTCCGTTAAATCCATTCCCGACATTTTCGAATCTGTTGTAAAAAGTTCATCGAGCTTCTTTTCATATTCAACTTTTCCCCCCATCAGATTTATGTGCCCTCTTATATCCTGCGGAACGTAAAAATTATACTGCCATGCATCTGCTTCCGTGTAATTTCCGTTTACTTCAATCGGATTGAAAGGATAATACCATTCACCGTTTGTTTTCGCTCGCATAAATCCCGTCGAAGGGTCAAACACATTCTTATAACTCTGCGCCCTGCGAATGAATGTTTTGAAATCTTCAGTATTACCTGCGTCTTTTGCAACCTGTGCGATGCACCAGTCATCATAACCGTATTCCAGTGTTTTCGAAACTGATTCGTGCTCTTTATCCTGAGATACATAACCTAAATTCCTGTAACTCACAAGACCGAAAAGATTTGTATCGGCGCTGTGTTTCATTGCAGTTAAGGCTTTCTGAATATCATATCCCCTGATCCCTTTTACATATGCATCTGCAATAACCGGAACGGAATGGTAACCAATCATGCAGTAAGTCTCGTTCGCAGATAATTCCCATACAGGAAGTAAACCGCCGTATTCGTATTGAACAAGAAAAGTATTTATGAAATCGTTTGTACGTTTCTGGTCTATTATTGTAAGAAGAGGATGCTCTGCCCTGTATGTATCCCATAAAGAAAAGACAGTGTAATTATCAAAGCCCTCTGCTTTATGAATCTTAAAATCCCTTCCGCGGTAACTCCCGTCGACATCCGTATATAAATTAGGGACGAGCATGCAGTGGTAGAGAGCAGAATAAAAAATTGTCTTCTGGTCCTCTGTTTCGCCTTCTACTAATATTTTACCAAGTTCTTTATTCCATTCTGATTTTGCATCCGAACGTATTTTTTCAAAATCCCATCCCGGGATTTCAGCATCGCGGTTGGCTGCAGCACCTTCAGCACTTACTCCTGATATTCCGACTTTAACCAGAATTTCTTCACCACTTTTCGTATCGAAAGTAAAAAACGCCCTTAACGATTTACTGTTTATATCAAATACATCCGATAATAAAACACTGTTATCGGAAATCCCGAATTTCTTAAATGGTTTCGAAAATTTAATTGCAAAATATACGTACTGGTTTTTTGCCCAGTATTTGGAACGCCTTAAACCGCGTACTTCATCATTACCTATAATCTGAATTGAAGATTCAAGCACTTCATCCCTGTGAACCAAATCAAGAATTACATTTGCGGAATTTGATTCGGGAAATTTATACCTATGAAAACCTGCTCTTTTTGTTGCGGTAAGCTCAGCTAGTATATTATATTTCTCCAGCATAACAGAATAATAGCCGGGTGTTGCTGATTCATTGTTATGACTGAAAGCGGATGAATATTCTTTATTGTTAAAAGTTATTTCCCCCGTTGTTGGCATAAGCAATACATCGCAGTAATCAGGCACTCCTGTACCGCTTAAATGTGTATGGGAGAATCCGTACAAAACGTTGTCGGAATAATGATAGCCGCCGCATCCGTCCCAACCTTCGAGACGCGTATCAGGACTTAACTGTACCATGCCGAAAGGCATGCTTGCACCGGGGAAATTATGCCCGTGCCCTCCTGTTCCTATAAACGGATTAACATATTTTGTTACATCCTGGGCAGACAACTGCAGAAAAGCTATAAAGATAAAAAAAATAAATTTATTCATAAAATATTTTATTTAAATTTTTATTTGATTTCAATCCAACTTATACTTTATAATTTAAAAATAACTTAATAACCTAATAACCAAAAGCTATATCATCTCTTCTAGCAATTTGCAAACATCCACTATGCATTTCTTGCAGACTTTTTCATGTATGTCCTGTTTTTTAAATTCCTCGCGGTTTAAATCTTTTTTAAAATCAATTCCTGTCAATTCCGAACAATAAATTGTCCTGTTCATTTCTTTAAATTTTGCTAACAGTTCCTTTGTTTTATTATAAATTATTTCCTTCGAGCCCAAAACATCATTTTCGTCGAAGTACCTGCACCCGAGAACCATCACTGCTCCAGATATTGCACCGCACACTTCCTGTTCTCTGCCGAAACCCGCACCAAATCCCGTTGCAATCCTTATCGCATCATCTTCGCTGATTCCGAATCTTTCCGAATACGCAGAGAATACCGATTGTGAACAGTTGAACTGATCCGAAAAATAAATTAAAGCTTTTTCCGTATTTTCCATTCTTCTATTTGTTTAAATATAAATATTTTATTTTGCTTTCAAAATCTTCTTTCTTTAATGATGTACCGCAATATACTGTTTCCGCTTCTCCCGGTATCAAATCGAAATAATTATTGCTGAAGCATATCTCCTCATCCGAATAAAGATATAAATTCTTTACAAGTTTATTTGACTGTATATTCAACGTAATCCCCTTTGCCTCATCCTTTACATCAAAAATAATTTCCGTTTCTGGAATTATTAATTCTTTAGGAGTTGTGAAAAAAATGTGATTTTTATATGCACCGCCTTCCGTTAATTCAAAATCAGCGGTAAATACAATTTCATTTTTATTGAAACCGGATATCAATTCAGTCTTATTTATTTGATAATAGATGCTGCTGGAATTTTCGGAAACATTAACCAATGTATCCTTTTGCATAAGAATATTCCCGGAAAAATCCAGTAATCTTAATTTAAGAATTCCTGATGTGCGGGATAATTTATCCGAAACAATGTACACATTAACGGATTCATTTTCTTCTACAGGTGATACAAGAATATCCCTGTAAGCAATTTTAACAAAATACTGCAATGCTTTCCATCTTCCGAAATAATCTATTCCGGACCAGGATATTATCGGCCAGCAATCATTCAACTGCCAGTACATCGTACCCATGCAATACGGCTTTGCACGCCTGTGAGCTTCTATTGCTGTCTTTATTCCGTATGCCTGCAATAGCTGCGACACATAAATATAATTTTCAAAACTTTTAGGTTCATCATACTCTTCCTTCATATATTTCTGTATCGTCTCAAACCCTGTTGGATGTTTCTGGTGATTTTTCATTTCACCGGAAGTCAAATATCTTTCGTCGGGTGAAGTAAAACTCTCAATCGTTTTCAAATCGGGAAAACCCTGGAAACCATATTCACTCATAAAACGCGGCACTTTCTTTTTATAAACTTCGAATGGTTCCATCCCCCACCAGACACCCCAGTAATGCGAATCACCTTCTTTCATGCTTTCAGGATGTCCCCAGCCGATTTTCGGAGAAGTGGAAATATAATTTGTAGAAGTAGAAATATTTTCAAGGGAATTTGGAATAACTTTTTTAAATATCATCAAATAATCATTCCAAATCTTTAATGAATCTTTTTTTGAATACCTGAATTGCTTCTGCCAGCCCCAGTTATTCCATCCTTCATCTATTTCATTATTTCCGCACCATAAAGCAATGCATGGATGATTTTTTAAACGGGAATAATTTTGCGATGCTTCAATTCTTACATTTTCTAAAAACCTGGAATCCCCCGGATACATTGCACATGCAAACATAAAATCCTGCCATACAAGAATACCGTTTATATCACACTGGTTGTAAAATTCATCATCTTCGTAAATCCCACCGCCCCAGACTCTTAACATATTTATATTTGAGCGGCTGCAATCTTCAATTATATTTTTGTATTTATCTTTCGTTACTCCCGGTAGAAAATTATCCTGCGGAATGTAATTTGCACCCTTTACGAATAAAGGCACATCGTTCAATTTAAAATAAAAACTTTCACCGGCGGAATCCTTTTTTTGTAACAGCTCTATTTTTCTGATTCCGATATTAATAATTTTTTCATCAATTACCATGTCCTTTTTTCTTACTTCAAACCTGAAAGAATACATTTCAGGCGAGCCAATCTCACGGGTCCACCAAAGACGGGGATTGTACAGTGTAAAATCAAATGCATCGAGATTGTAGCCTTCGAACAGTGAATCGGTTTTCTCTGCATATGTAATTGTATTACTTACATCCTTAACAGACATTTTATATAAATCCCTTGCATAACAGTTCAGAAAAAAAGGTACGCGAATCTCTGCCTCTTTACGCGTGATATTTTTTTGCTGAAAAGAAACGTCTTCAATTTTAATATCATTCCACGCCTGAATATAGACAGGACGCCAGATACCTGCTGTTACAAATTTAGGTCCCCAATCCCATCCGAAGTGATATGCGGCTTTTCTGATATAGCTGTAGTTTCCTCCTGGCAGTTTAATCTCCGCTTTAGAAGAAATGCTGTCGGAAACTTTAATTGCAGACAGAAACACAATTCTCAAAACATTTTTTTCTTTTATTAATAAATTCTTGCAGTCTTTCTGCCAAGTGCGGAACATATTGTTTGCACTTATAATAAGAGAATCGTTTAAATAAACTTTCGCATAAGTATCCAGACCTTCAAATACAATTTCAATATTATTACAAGAATAAAAACTGTTTGCATCAAAAGTATTTGTGTATTCCCAGTCTTTTTCTCCTATCCACTGCAGCTTATTTTCATTATCCCCGAAAAACGGGTCATCTATGATTTTATTATTTAATAAATCGGTGTGAACAGTGCCGGGAACAGTGGCTGGATACCACTTTTCTGTTCCTGATTCACTGAATTGCCAGTTTTCTGTTAAATTATTTTTTATTACATTCTGAGAAAAAGAAACAGAAGCTATCGCAAGAAATAATACTAAAATAATTTTCAATTTTATCAATATAAATTGGAATTTAATACTAAATTATAAATTAATTTTTTGTATTTCTATGCAGATAAGTGGCCATTATTTAAAATAATATCTTACACCCAGGGCACTGTAGAATGATAACCTGATTTCAGGGCTTGAATTTATGACCGGAACAATTTTTCCCGGTTTGATTAAATTTTTAATTATTATTGTTTTATACGCAATTCAAAATTAAATATTAATAAATATAATTTTAAAATAAATTTAAGTGCTCAGATTTCTCTTTCATAATTGGTTTTCTCTTGTTAGATTATTAATATAATTGATAAAAATACATGGGGAGATGTATAATGAAAGTATTTAATATTTCAATGAAACTATTTCTTTTATATTTTTTAATTTTATTTATGTCAGGCTGCGGGACAAGTTATAAAGATATGACGGATGAAGAATTCTGGAATGAAGATGAAGGAAGAATAAAAAAGAAAACAGATTCTTCTTATTTTTACCAGGTAGAGATGTTTAATACTGATGTTAGTTATTCTAAAATCGGGATACTTGATAATCCTATAGTCACAAGCAATTTTACAAAAATCCTTTTAATTAACAGCGAAGCAACTGCCGATACAAATATATACTATACCGTCAGGATAACACAGAAGAAAAGAGGAATGGAAAGAATCACAAAACCGATTACGGATGAACTTTATCTGAAAGTTAACGGTAAACCGGAATTGTTCAGTATTAAGCTCAGTAATGTAGTATACATACCGCCGTTGAACAGTACTGAACATGGTTACAAGAACGGCTATTATTATTGTGATGTTATGTGCCCGCTTACATTCGATGAGTTTGTAAAACTTGCAAATGCAATTAAAATAGAATGTACTGTTTCTGTTAATACATCAATAGTCGGAGAGGATAAATCAATTGACGGTGAAATAAAATTTATTAGCAATGAAAGATCGGGAGATGCACAGATTATTAACAGGTTTTTTAATACAAACCCGACAAAATAAATGTACAACGTGCAATTTTCAATGCACAATTAAAAAAAATGAAAATTGAATTTCAATCCTATATAAGTTTTTATTCTTTTACTTCACGCTAAAACAAAACCGAAGTTCCGCGCCAAAATCATAAGGGAATTTCTTTAATGTATCCCCTGCAATATCTGTAATGAATATTTTTCCGTTCTTTCCTATTCGCTCGGGATGGGCCTGCTCCCACCAGTGCTTCATCATTCCGTCCCGTTGTTTATCGGTCAGAAGAAATACATAACAACCGTTTGATAAATTTATTTCATCACTGTATACTGCGTTGTCTTCAAACTCTTTTCTTCCGAAAAATATTTTTCCGAATCCATCTGAAATTGTATATGCGTTTTCCTTCGCTCTTCCTAAATCGGTTGCTTCTATATGCAAAATAAATTTCGGAGGCATTTCCACCGGATAAGAAACTATTGATGATAATTTATTATTTGAAAGATTTTCGTCTTTCATATTATTCGGATTGCTGACTTCAACCGTGAATTCACTTCCTTCTGAAATTCCGCTCCAGTCAGGCACGGGCAGATATACTTCCTGCGTTTCAAGAAATTTAAGTGCTCCGCTCCAATTGTATTCGGATTTCTTCCCGTCTGAAATGCCGTATGTTATTTTTGCGGATTGCAATATATTTGTACCGTTATTTTTAATAATAACTCTAGGACTTCCGCAGATTGGATTATCCCGCCTGTACCCTTCATAATTATTCGGGGCAATTATTTCATCAACAGCAGCATCGTTTTCATAATTCGGGGCGCCGTAATAAACAATCTGATGTGATTCCACAAACTCACCGTCTTTTTCTCCGTTATTAGAATAGGGCTGGATTTCATAATCGAAATTCTGAATTGTATCACCTGGATTGAATAAATTCGAGATATCGAATTCAAATGTCTGCGCGGGAGAGCCGGGACACCAGCCTGCGCGGTCGAACGGCCAGGTGCCGCCCTGAGGATAAACCGGATTTCTGCTGCAGTCTTTCCATACAGTCCAGTAAGCAATTGTCATCCTGCCTTCACTGTTACCGTATGTATATTTCATCTGCTTGCTGTCCCATTCACAGCAGGAATACGGTCCGACCTCCCTGTGTCCTGTAATCCTAGCTTTTAATTTATACCCTGTCGCATCTTTTCTAAGTACAATATTCTTATTGGTTAATTTTTTATTATCGGATAAATCATAATATTTATACATTCCCCACGGGTAAATGTTTTCGATTGTTATTACATCACGTGCAGGAATTCCTTTTACAAAAATAAATTTCATGTCGAGCAGTTCCTGAAGATTACCCGATGAAATATCCACATCACCTTTTAAAAGCGGTGCATAATCGGAGACATCATAAAAATACGACCAGCCCTTCTCCCCGTTTAAATCTAGCCTCTTGCCGTACGGAGTCACAAAATTTTCAAGCTCAAATATTTCTTTAACTGTGTCACCTGCAAATCGTGGAAAATATACCAGAGTATTCGTTGTATAATCCCATTCACCGCAGGGGTATTTATCGTGCTTGGTTTCCCAGTCGCATTTTAATGTCCTTACCATTATTATTTTTGCCCAGCGCTCATTATTATTTGGAAACTGAAAAATTCCTCTGCGTTTAATAATGTCTTTAAAAGTAAAAATTTGAACAACAACTGTATCCCCTTCAGCGGAAAAAATAATTTCGGGAAGTAATAATAAAATAATCAGTAAAATTTTTTTCATATTATTATATTTGTTGATGATGAATGATATTCATTTGCTTTTGTGATTTTAATTAATTCATTTATATTTTCTTTCCTCACTCCTCCGCCCGGCATAATAATTATTCTTTTTCCTGCTGATTTAATAAATTCGGAAATTTTTTCCGCTCCCTCGGTTGCAGATAGCTTTTGCCCTGAAGTAAGTATTCTTGTAAACCCGCATTCAATAATATCTTCAAGTGCTTTCATTGCATCGGGTGTTTCATCGAATGCGCGGTGAAATGTTGTTGTCATTGGTGATGCCAGTTGTACCAGTTCGAAATTCCTGATTTTATCTATTGATTTATCTTCATTAAGTATGCCAAAAACAACTCCGTTTACTCCGAGTCTTTTACAATTCAGAATATCGTTCTTCATAATTTCAAAATCGTAATCTGTATAGAAGAAATTTCCTCTGCGCACACGGATAATTACATTTAAATCTATTTGAATATTTTTTCTGGCAAGTTCGATTAATCCGTAAGAAGGTGTGATTCCCCCTTCAGTTTGATTTACGCATAGCTCAATTCTGTCAGCTCCTGCATCCTGTGCTTTTACAGCGGATTCAAAATCAAAGCAGGCGATTTCAAATTTAATACTCATAAAGTATTAAAGATGACTTTTTGAATCTTTTAATAAATTATTCTCTTCCTGAGAATAAACAGCATATTGGAATCCTTTATTCACAGCATATGCACCGTAGTCCCCGTTTTTATTTAATGCAAGAAATCCAACCTGGAAATCCGAATCAATTTTACTTCCTTTGTTTCTTACAACACGATTGACTGCCTCTTCACAGGCTTCCTGCGGATTTCTTCCCTGCCTCATTAACTCTACAACAAGATGCGTACCTGAAATTCTGATTACTTCTTCACCTATTCCTGTCGATGTTGCAGCGCCATATTCTCCATCTACATATAAGCCTGCTCCTATAATAGGAGAATCACCGACTCTGCCGTGGTATTTAAAACTTAAACCGCTTGTTGTGCAGGCACCGCATAATCTTCCGTTTGTATCGAGAGCTATCATACCAATTGTATCATGATTAACCCCGTCTATTTTCGGTTTATAACCTGATTTATTCAGCCATTCTTTCCATATTTTTTCAGATTCGGGAGTAAGCAAATTTTCTTTTTTAAAACCCTGCTCGATTGCGAACTGGTATGCACCATCCCCCGCAAGCATTATATGCGGAGTTTTTTCCATAACAAGCCTTGCAACAGATATCGGATGCATTATATTTTCTATGAACGCCACGGAGCCGCAATTCAAAGCCTCGTCCATAATACAGGCATCAAGCGTTACGTGTCCGTCCCTGTCCGGAAGTCCGCCGTATCCTACCGAGTGTACTTTCGGATCGCCCTCGGGAATTTTTACACCAGCTTCCACCGCATCCAGCGCCCATCCTCCGCCGTTTAAAACCTTCCAGGCTTCTGCGTTTGCCGGAACTCCGAAACTCCAGGTGGAAAGAACTATAGGTTTTGTTGAGCTTTCTTTAAAAGGTGTTTTACCGAATGTTTTAACTTTTAAAAACGGAAATACAGCAGTAGTTAAAGCAGAAATTTTTAAAAATTGTCTTCTTGTCTGCATAAAATTATTTTTATTAAAATTAATTAATTGAAATTTCATCCACAAAAAGCCAGGCATCTGTTCCTTCGCCGGGCTTACCTGCCGGGATTTTTCCGAAATTTTTTGCAACTATTTTAACATACTTGGTTTTAATTTTATCAAAACTAATTGTTACGTTTCTTTCGAATTTATTAATTTCATTCCAACCGATTTTTATTACTGACTGAAAATTTATTCCGTCTGTTGAAACAAATATTTCAATTTCTTTAGGAAGATAAATCCAGCTTAGTTCTGCGTTAAGACAGTCAACTGTTAACTGGGAAATTTCCTCTTCTTTCCCAAGATCAATAGTGGCATTCAAATCATCACCGAGAAATCCAAGCCAATCCCTTCCGCTCCAGGGAAGCATTCCCTCTATTCCATCCACAAGAGAAAAAGCTCCTCCCACACTGTACTTTTTTCTCGGCTGGTTCAACAATGTAATTTCTTTCCCTGTTGCTTTATTTATATCAAATTCCTGTACAAAGGTATTTCCCTGCTTTACACCGTTCTCAAAATATGAAGCTTTTAAAGTACATGATTTTTTTAATACAATTGGTATGAATTTTTCAGATTTCATATCAGGTTCCGAACCATCTGTTGTAAAATGGATTTCTGAATTAGAAAAAGGTGCAAAAAGTTCTATCTCTACTCCTGACGAAAAAGAAGGTGGAGAATATTTAGCTTCTATATTATAAATCGCTTTTGAATAATTAATTTTTAATTCATCGAGTAAATCAAAATGCTTTCTTAACCTGTCTTTAAAATTTCTAAAATCTTTTTTGTTTTCGGGAGTCCATAAAACTTCAGATAGCGCGCATATTCTCGGGAAAACCATATATTCAACTTTATCCGGAGTAATAATATATTCTGTCCACAAATTTCCCTGTGCACCGAAGATTTTATATTTTTGGTCTCCCGACAGTTCTGCCGGTGTTGGTTCAAATGAATAAACTTTTTCTACTGTTGTATATCCTCCGATTGCAACAGGTTCCGTCCGCGGGTCACCCTGGTAATGGTCAAAGTAGCAGTATTCTCCCGGTGTCATTATTACGTTGTGATTTTGCCTGGCTGCATCTACCCCTCCTTCGGTTCCGCGCCATGACATCACGACTGCGTTGGGAGCAAGCCCTCCTTCCAGAATTTCATCCCATCCGATTAAAATCTTCTTTTTTGAATTTAAAAACTTTTCAATCCTTCTTACAAAATAACTTTGCAATTCATTCTCGTCTTTCAAACCTTCTTTTTCAATTAAATCCTGACAGTACTGACACGTCTTCCACCTGTCTTTCGGTGCTTCATCCCCTCCGATGTGAATATATTGCGAAGGAAATAAATCAACCACTTCTGATAATATATTTTCCAGGAAAGTAAATGTTTCTTCTTTAGGGCAAAATATATCTTCAAATACTCCCCACTCTCTTGAAACCTCAAATGGCCCGCCTGTACAGGAATATTCAGGATAGGAAGAAAGTGCTGCAAGAGAATGTCCGGGCATTTCTATCTCGGGAATTATTGTAACGTGTCTTTTTGCAGCATATTCAACAATTTCTTTTATATCTTCCTGCGTATAAAATCCGCCGTATACAGTGGTATCACTTTCTCTTGATTTATCCTTATACTTACCTGTCAGTACGCCTTTTCTCCATGCTCCTATTTCCGTCAGCTTCGGATATCTTTTAATTTCAATCCTCCAGCCCTGATCATCAGTCAGGTGCCAGTGAAAATAATTCATCTTGTACATTGCAATATAATCGATATACTTTTTTATGAATTCTTTCGGAAAGAAATGCCTTGCAACATCAAGATGCATACCGCGGTAATTATATCGCGGATAGTCGGTAATTTGTGAACATGGTATTATAAAACCTTTGCTTATTTTATTAAAGAGAAGTTGTTTCAGAGTCTGAAGAGCGTAATGGATAACATCACCTGAAATTCTTATCTCTTTTTTATTCATTGAGATTTCATAGCTGTTCGGAGGAATATCAGAGCGTATCACCTTTTCTAAAATTATAACATTATTTTTTTCTTTCGACTGAGTTTCAATTTTCAATTCAAAACCGTAAACATTTTTCAGATAACCATTAAATATCTCAGCATCGGAATACGCTTCTTTTCCGTTTACTGAAATTATTGTAGATTCGTTAAGTTCAAAATATCCTTCCGACACTTCCATTTTAACAGGCTCGGGAATGATGTATTGTGATTGAAGATTTTGAAGTGATAAGAAAAAAATTAAAACAAAAAAAAATTTTCCGGTTTTTTTCATTTTTTACTTTTCTAATTTATTGAGAATTTTATTTAATAATGCATTTTGTTCGGCAAGCATCTTTTTTATATCTGCCACACTCTTGTCAGCTTTTATATCTGCATCATAATGCCTTTCAGCCCTTAGCTCTGCGTGCCGTGCCTGCAGATTCTGTCCAATCATGATTAATGGCATTAAAAAAATCTGTATCATATTTGATATGAAAAGCCAGGTAACAAAAGCGGGGTATGGGTCGAAACGAGTATCTTCCGGACCGAATATATTCCACAACAACCAGAATGCAGTCCAGACAAAAATAATTATGAAGAAACCCATCGTGCCGACTTTTTCCGTAATAAATTTTGCAAATCTTTCGAGAGGACTCAGACTTTGCTGGTGTAGCTTGTTAACATTAATATTTTCCATATTAAATTTATTAATTTTATTGTAACTCAACATTTATGTTGAGATGTTGCCTTGTGTTACGTGCACAACATAAATGTTGTGTTACGTATTTTGTACTTATGTTACGTGCACAACATAAATGTTGTGTTACATTAACTAATTATTATTTATAACAACTACAAACTCCCCTTTTTCCTTAATGGAATCCGGGTTGATTTCTTTAAGATTTCCGCGTGTGATTTCTTCAAATTTTTTTGTTAGCTCACGGCAAACGGCTACCTCACGATTTCCAAAATATTTTACACATTCCTTTAGCATTTTTTTAATCCTGTATTTCGCTTCAAAAATTATAATCGTTTGCCTGATATTTTTTAATTCATTGAAAGTTTTTTCGCGTCCTTTTTTCTGAGGAAGAAATCACTGGAAATAAAATTTTTCAGTCGGAAATCCGGAAAGCACGAGTGCATTAATTATCGAACTCGCACCCGGAATTGAAAATACATCAATTCCCTGCTCAACGCATTTTGATACTAATATACTACCGGGGTCAGAAATACAGGGTGTTCCTGCATCTGAAACGAGAGCAACAGATTTATCATTTTTCAACTCGCTTATAAGATGTTCAAGTTTATTTTCTTCAACATTTGAATAATAGCTCATCATTTTAGTCCTGATTCCGAAATGTGATAACAGGTTTCCTGTCACGCGTGTATCTTCACAGGCGATTAAATCAACATTCTCAAGAATATAAAGAGCCCTGAAAGATATATCTTCAAAATTACCTACAGGCGTAGAAACTACATATAGTATACCCTTTTCGGCTTTTAAATCCTGAAATTTTTCTTTTGTAAATTCTTTTATTTCGTTGTTGTTCATAATGTGTTCTATTCCCCTCTCCTCTCAGGAGAGGGGGAAGGGGGTGAG
>PMIW01000015.1 GCA_003158365.1 Ignavibacteriota bacterium
GGGTTCGATTCCTCCCACCCGTGCAGACTTTTAAAAGTATATTATATATGAAAGAAAAAATTATCAATTTTTTCCAGGATATTTACAAAGAAATGAAAAAGGTGACCTGGCCCAAGAAAAACGAGTTAAAAGATTCAACCATAATAGTTGTAGTAACGATGATTATATTTGCAACTTTTGTATATTTTGTGGATAAGGGAATCAGTGAGTTTTTAAAAGTAATATTTTAATGACAAAAGATGTCTGAAGATTTAAATATTGAAAACGAATTAAATCCTGCCGTAACGGAACCGGTTGAAGATGACCAGCAGTCAGGTCAGTTCAAATGGTATGCTGTCAGGATTATTTCCGGTCACGAGAATAAAGTGAAAGCATATCTCGACAGCCAGATAAAACTGGAAGGACTTGAGGACAAAGTAAAAAATGTTCTTATTCCTCTTGAAAAAGTATTCGAGGTAAAAGGCGGGAAGAAAAAGGTGAAATATAAAAACTTCCTTCCGGGATATATACTTGTGGAAGCAGATCTTGATGATAAAATCCGCAGCTTCATTTCACAGGCACCATCTATATTAAATATGGTAGGTGCAAAAAGTATCTCAGGAAAGAGACTAGAACCTATTCCGTTAAGAGGTGCAGAAGTTAAAAGAATTAAGGCGATTTTAAATGAAGAGAACCAGACAGAAAAAATTGATTTCAAATTGTCTGTCGGTGACCCCGTAAAAGTCACGAGCGGTCCCTTCAACAATTTTAACGGTAACGTACTCGAAATTAATACCGAAAAGATGAAAGTGAAAGTAATGGTGAGCATATTCGGAAGAAAAACACCCATTGAACTTGAATTTACTCAAATTGAGAAAGAAAAATAAAAAATAATTTATGGCAAAGAAAATCGTAGGTTTCATCAAACTACAAATTCCGGGAGGGCAAGCCACTATGGCGCCGCCTGTTGGACCGGCTCTTGGACAAAGAGGTGTCAATGGAATGGAATTCTGTAAGCAATTTAATGCAAGGACTCAGGATAAAAAAGGTTTAATAGTCCCCGTTGTAATAACGGTTTATTCTGATAAATCATTTAGCTTTATAACTAAAACCCCGCCGGCAGCGGTGTTATTGCTTAAAGCAGCCGGACTTGAAAAAGGCTCTGGTATACCTAATAAAAACAAAGTAGGTAAAGTCACGAAGAAACAAGTTAAGGAAATAGCAGAATCGAAAATGGCGGATTTGAATGCAAGGGATATTGAGCATGCAATGAGTATGGTGGCAGGAACTGCAAGAAGTATGGGTATAACAGTCGAATAAACATTTTTAACATTCAATTTTTTTATTTTATGAAATTGACCAAAAAGCAAAAAGATATTAAGAAAAACGTAGAACTTAATAAAGATTATAAAATAGCCGAAGCAGTTGCTTTGGTTAAAAAATTTGCAAAAGCAAAATTTGATGAATCAGTTGATTTAGCCATTAATCTTGGTGTTGATCCGAAACATGCAGACCAGGTTGTAAGGGGTACGGTTTCTCTTCCGCACGGAACCGGAAAAACAGTCAAAGTACTTGTAATCGCAAAACCCGAAAAACAGCAGGAAGCAATTGATGCAGGCGCTGACCACGTTGGATTTGAAGATTATTTGAAGAAGATACAGGAAGGCTGGACCGATATTGATGTGATTATTGCCGCTCCGGACACAATGAGTGAACTCGGTAAGCTGGGAAAAGTGTTGGGACCAAGAGGACTGATGCCGAATCCGAAAAGCGGAACAGTAACACCAAATCTGGGTCAAGCAGTAAAAGAAATCAAAGCAGGAAAGATTGATTTCAGGGTTGATAAAAACGGTACAGTGCATTCGGCAATCGGAAAAGCTTCATTTTCCGAACAGCAGCTTGTTGATAATGTGACTGTGTTTATCAATATGATTTTAAAATTAAAGCCGGCAGCAGCCAAAGGTACATATGTAAAAAGTCTGACTGTTTCCAGTACAATGGGTCCGGGATTCAGAATTGACAGGACACTGGCAGATATAAAAACTGCTGCATAAAATAGATTTTACGCACTCAACATTATATATGGTAAACAGGTATTGTGAAGACCGGTTTATTATAGCTTCAAATGTTAAATTAACTTAATAGGTAAAAATGGATAAAGGTAAAAAACAAGAGATTATTGGTGAGATTAAAGAATTGATGAACAGCACTTCAGCTTTATATTTAACCGATTTTACGGGAATGACCGTAGAACAGGTTGATGTTTTAAGAGAAGAATTCTTCAAAGCAAAAATTAAATATAAAGTAGTAAAAAATACTTTGGCTCTCAGGGCACTGAGGGAATCGGAGAAATTTGCCTCATTCGAGGATAAATTTAAAGATTGCCTTGTCGGTCCGACCGGAATTGTATTCGCTGATAAAGACCCGGTGGCACCAGCAAGGATTTTGAAAAAATCATTTGCAAAACTGGAAAAGCCGAAGTTCAAAGTAGCTGTTTTGGAAAATCAGTTCTATGGATCGGACAAACTCAATGAGTTGGCATCATTGCTCTCTAAAGAAGAATTGATATCCGGAATACTTTCAAGCCTGGATTCACCGGTATCGGGAATCGTCGGGGTATTGAATGCAGTTATCCGCGATTTATCAAGCGTTATTGAAGAGGTTGCAAAGAAAAAAGCAGCCTGAATTATTAAATTTTAAAACTAAAACAAAAGGATTAATAACATGTCAGTAGTAGAAGAATTATTAGAAAAGATTTCTAATCTAACTTTAACTGAAGCATCTGAATTAAAGAAAGCTCTCGAAGATAAATTCGGCGTTACCGCAGCAGCCCCCGTTATGATGGCAGGCGCAGCAGCAGCACCCGCGGCAGCAGCTGAAGAAGAAAAAACCGAATTCACTGTAGTACTTGCAGATATCGGTCCGGAAAAAATTAAAGTAATTAAAGTTGTAAAAAATGCAACCGGACTCGGATTAACCGAAGCAAAAGCTCTTGTTGAAAGTGCTCCAAAACCGGTAAAAGAAAATATTCCAAAAGCAGAGGCAGATAAATTAAAATCAGAACTCGAAGCAGCCGGTGCAAAAGTTGAAATTAAATAACTAATTTCGCTGTTTATATAAAAGGATTAGGGGTTTAAGTCTTGAAAAATTCAATAAAATCATTGATAATCACTTCTTAAACCTTTAACCTTTAATTGTTTTTGTGAGTTTTTTTATAAACCCTTCTTAAATTACAAACATTAAATTTATTTAAATGGATTTAAAAGGAGAAATTTTAGGTCTGAAGGCAATCCATGGTAAGAACAACAGATTGACTTTTTCAAAATCTGATATCCATAGAGAACCGCCTGACCTTCTAAATGTTCAATTGCAGTCCTATAAAGATTTCCTGCAGGAAGATGTCCCGATAAGCAAGCGAAAATCCCTCGGATTGCAAAAGGTATTTGAAGATAATTTCCCGATAACTGACTCGAGAGAGACTGCAGTATTGGAGTTTATCGAGTATTACATCGAAAAACCACCATACTCCATAATCGAGTGTCAGGAGCAGGGATTAACTTATGCCGTTCCGGTGAAAGTTAAATTAAGATTGTCGACAAAACCGAATGCCGCAGCAAAAGAATACAATTACAGTATCGAGCAGGATGTATATCTCGGACACCTGCCGAATATGACTCCGCGCGGAAGTTTCATTATCAACGGCGCAGAAAGAGTTATAGTCAGCCAGCTGCACCGCTCGCCCGGTGTTGTATTCAATGAATCTATACACGCTAACGGTACGAAACTTTATTCAGCCAGGGTTATACCTTATAAAGGTTCCTGGGTTGAGTTTACAACCGATATAAATGAATTGCTGTACGCATACGTTGACAGGAAAAAGAAGTTCTATTTCTCGACTCTGCTAAGAGCTCTGAACTATACCGATAAGGTAAAAATGCTAGAACTTTTTGACCTGGTTGAAGTAGCTGAAATCAGCAATAAAAATTATCTTGATTATGTAGACAGGATAGTTGCCGAAAATATAGTCGATAAAGATACGGGTGATGACCTCGGAATTACGGATGGTACGCACCTTACAGACGAGCTTTTGGTTTCGATTCTGAATTCACGTATAAAGACAATTGTACTGCTAAAGGAAAATCCGACAGATGGTGAAAAGATTATTTTCAATACGATAATCAACGATGAAGAAGATACCGATACATTACTTGAAAAACCTCTTGTCGAATTGACTGCAAAAGAGAAGAAAGCCAGCATGGCGTTTTCCGACAGTGAAGGCGAAAGTGCAAAAAGTTATATTGAAAAACTTTTCTTCAATCCCAAAAAATATGATCTGGGGCAGGTCGGTAGATATAAAATTAACAGAAAACTCGGACTTAAAATCGATGAACATAAAACGGTTTTGACTCTTGAAGACATTCAGGCTATTATTAATTACATCAGAGAATTAGTTGACGGTAAAAAAGAAGTAGATGATATAGACCATCTTGGAAACAGGAGAGTCAGAACGGTTAACGAGCAGCTGTCACAACAGTTTGCTCTCGGATTATCGAGAATGACAAGGACCATAAGGGAAAAAATGAGTATTCACGATGAAGAAAACTTAACACCCTCAAGGCTTGTCAGTTCAAGGCCAATAACCAGTGCGCTTGCTTCATTCTTCGGTACAAGTCAGTTATCTCAGTTTATGGACCAGACAAATCCACTGGCTGAAATGACGCATAAGAGAAGAATTAGTGCTCTTGGACCCGGTGGTCTTTCAAGAGAAAGAGCGGGATTTGAAGTACGTGATGTTCACTATACTCACTACGGCAGGCTCTGCCCGATTGAAACCCCTGAAGGTCCGAATATCGGTCTTATTTCATCACTCTGCATTCACTCAAGGGTGAATGAACTGGGATTTATTGAAACACCGTACAGAAAAGTGAGAAACGGAAAAGTTACGGAAGAAATTGAATATTTATCAGCAGATAAAGAAGATGCCTTTATTATCGCACAGGCAAATGAACCTATTGATGATAAAAACTTTTTTGAAAATGCAAAAGTAAAAGCGAGATTCAAAGGTGATTTTCCTATTATAGCACGCGAAGACGTGGATTTTATGGATGTTGCTACTAACCAGATAGTAAGTTCAGCCGCATCGTTAATCCCGTTCCTCGAGCACGATGATGCAAACAGAGCATTGATGGGAAGCAATATGCAGCGCCAGGCAGTTCCATTGTTAAGACCCGAAGCTCCAATAGTGGGAACAGGCTTTGAAGAAATAGTTGCAAGAGATTCAAGGTCAATGATTACAGCTGAAGCAGATGGTACAGTTGAATATGTATCGGCAGACAAAATAATTGTAAAATATAATATAAAAGAAGATTCGGAAGAAAGTTTATTAAGCTTCGAAGATAAACGTACGGTAGAATATAAATTGGTTAAATTCCTTAGAACCAATCAGGATACATCAATCAATCAAAGACCGATAGTAAGAGAAGGCCAGAAGATAAAAAAAGGTGATATACTGGCAGACGGTTCCTCGACTCAAAACGGAGAGCTTGCACTCGGAAGAAATATTCTCGTTGCCTTCATGCCTTGGAGAGGTTACAACTACGAAGATGCTATAGTTATCAGCGAAAAGGTAGTTGCAAAAGATGTATTCACTTCCGTTCATATAGAAGAATTCAGTCTTGAAGTTCGTGATACGAAACGCGGCGAAGAAGAGCTGACAAAGGAAATCCCGAACGTAAGCGAAGAAGCTACAAAAGACCTCGATGAAAACGGAATAGTAAGAATCGGTGCCGAAGTAAAAGAAGGGGATATATTAATCGGTAAAGTAACGCCAAAAGGCGAAACGGAACCAACACCCGAAGAAAAATTATTAAGAGCAATTTTCGGAGATAAAGCAGGCGATGTAAAAGATGCGTCACTAAAGGCTCCTCCGGGATTGAAAGGAATCGTTGTCAACAAGAAATTATTCTCGAGAAAAACAAGAGATACCGAAAGCAAAAAAGAAGAAAAACGCAGAATAGATAAATTAGAAGCTGAAAGAAAAAGAGAAAACAAAGAGTTGAATGTTAAGTTTGCGGAAAAACTCGGAATTTTACTTGAAGGCAAGGAATCTATCGGTGTAAGGGATAATAAAGGTAACCTTATAATCAGAAGCGGTGTAACATTCAAACGCGAAACATTCCAGAACCTTACCGAAAACAGCGGATATGACTTCAAAGATTTCAGCTATGAAATAGAATGGTCAAATAACAAGAAAGCAAACTCACTTATACTTGACATATACAAAAATTATTCATATAAGTGGAATGAGATTGAAGAAAAATATAAGAGGTTAAAAGTAAAAGTCACACTTGGTGATGAACTTCCGACAGGCGTTGTAAAACTTGCTAAAGTTTACGTTGCAAAGAAGAGAAAATTATCCGTCGGTGATAAAATGGCAGGAAGACACGGAAATAAAGGTGTCGTTGCCAAGATAGTTCCGCCGGAAGATATGCCTTTCATGCCTGACGGCACACCGGTTGATATAGTACTTAACCCTCTTGGTGTTCCTTCGAGAATGAATCTTGGTCAGCTTTATGAAACAGCACTCGGCTGGGTAGGCGAATTGCTTGGCGTTAAGTTTGCAACCCCGATTTTTGACGGTGCATCGGTTGACGAAATTCAGGAAGCACTCTATAAATGCGGATTACCAACTAACTCGAGAACGGATTTATATGATGGACGTTCGGGAAATAAATTCGACCAGCAGGTAACGGTAGGGTATATTTATATGCTCAAACTGTCTCACCTTGTTGACGATAAAATTCACGCTAGATCAATCGGACCATATTCGTTGATTACACAACAGCCGCTTGGTGGTAAAGCCCAGTTTGGCGGCCAGAGGTTCGGAGAAATGGAATGCTGGGCATTACAGGGATACGGCGCGAGCCATATTCTTCAGGAAATGCTCACGGTTAAGAGTGATGATGTACAGGGCAGGAGCAAAGTATATGAGGCGATTATCAAAGGTGAAAATTTACCCGAACCAAGTGTCCCTGAAGCTTTTAATGTTATATTAAAAGAATTACAGGGCTTATGTCTCGATATAAATATGGAATAAGATTTATATCGAAAACAAAATTAAATTTAAATTAACCTTTAACTTTAAAAAATATTATGCCAGTTAAAGTAGAACAAAAAAGAAAACGTATAACAAAGATTACGATTAATTTAGCGTCTACGGATTCGATTATTGCGAACTCTTTTGGTGAGGTGACAAAACCCGAGACTATTAACTACCGTACTTTCAAACCCGATAAAGACGGTCTTTTCTGCGAGAAAATTTTCGGTCCCGTTAAAGACTGGGAATGCCATTGCGGAAAATACAAGGGAATCAGGTACAAAGGAATAGTCTGCGACAGGTGCGGTGTCGAAATAAACATGAAGAATGTCAGACGCGACAGGATGGGGCATATTGCCCTGTGCGTTCCTGTTGTGCACATTTGGTATTTCAGATCACTGCCTTCAAAAGTCGGCTATGTTCTTGGTATTTCATCAAAAGACCTCGAAAAGATTATTTATTATGAATCATACGTTGTTGTGAACCCGGGTAAAACCAAGTTTACTAAAATGCAGTTGATAACAGAAGAAGAGTATCTGGAAGCGCATAATGCAATGAGTGATGAAGAAAGAGCTCTCGATGACGACGACCCGAAAAAATTCGTTGTTGACCAGGGTGGAAATGCAGTAAAAGAACTTTTGAAAAAAGTAAGAATACCCGAAGAAGTAACAAGGCTCAGAGCGGAATTGCTCGACGACCCTTCAGCTGTAAAAAAGACTGAAAATATTAAAAGGCTCAGAGTACTTGAATCATTTAAACTTAAAGAAGGCGGAAAACCAAACAGACCCGAATGGATGGTACTTGATGTGGTTCCTGTTATCCCGCCCGAATTGAGACCGCTCGTTCCCCTGGAAGGCGGAAGATTCGCAACAAGTGATTTGAATGATTTATACAGAAGGGTAATTATAAGAAATAACAGGTTGAAAAGGCTTATGGACATTAAAGCTCCAGAAGTTATTCTCAGAAATGAAAAGAGAATGCTGCAGGAAGCAGTCGATGCATTGCTCGATAACTCCAGAAGAGTCACAGCTGTTAAATCGGAAAACCGTGCTCTGAAATCTCTCTCGGATATTCTGAAAGGAAAACAGGGAAGATTCAGACAGAATCTGCTCGGAAAAAGAGTTGATTATTCTGGAAGGTCAGTAATCGTTGTCGGTCCTGAATTAAAACTTCACCAGTGCGGTATTCCGAAAGATATGGCACTTGAACTCTTTAAACCTTTTGTAATCAGAAGACTTATCGACAGGGATTATGTAAAAACAGTAAAGAGCGCAAAGAAACTTATAGATAAACGCACCCCCGAAGTCTGGGATATTCTTGAATCAGTAATAGACGGGCATCCGGTACTGCTTAACCGTGCACCAACACTGCACAGGCTCAGTATACAGGCATTTCAGCCGGTATTGATTGAAGGAAAAGCAATCACTCTTCACCCGTTTGTTTGTATAGCATTCAACGCTGACTTCGACGGTGACCAGATG
>PMIW01000104.1 GCA_003158365.1 Ignavibacteriota bacterium
ACGTTTGGTAATATCTTCTTTAACAGATAATAAATGAGTGATTTCTCCCTTGTCGTTTTTAATAGGAGAAATTACGGCAAATTCCCAGTATAGTTCCCCACTTTTCTTTTGAATAGGAATCTCTCCACTCCATTCTCCTTTTTCTTTCAATAAATCCCATAACTGATTATCTTCTTCTTCCCATATTTCCGGAGGTCTTAACATTCTTATGTCCTTGCCAATCAATTCTTCCACGTTAAATTCGGTCGATTCTGTAAATTTCGGATTAATAAATTCTATTATTCCGTTCATATCCGTAATTGCAATGGAAACAAAGCTATGCTGGATTCCGCTTGACAATTTTCTGATTAATTCTTCCTTTTCAAAAAACTCAAGTGCGTAATTTATATCGGATGCAAGTTCATCAAATAGTTGTATTTCGTTTTCCTTAAAATTTCCTTTAGATGAAGAATATACAACCAGCACACCTGTTGGCTTGCCGATAGAGCGTATCGCAAAAGCGCCAAGCGAGCCAAAGCCGCTCTTTAATGCAAGTTCCCTCCAATACGGATTATTTATCCTGAACTCTAAATCAATGTTATTACAAACAGAGTTTTGCCCGCTCATTAATGTAATATATACAGGTCCTACAATATTTTCATCTGAATTTAAATTGATTTTTATGTGGTCAAGATACTCAATATTGTCACCGTATTTTGCTTTTAATTCAAGTTCACCTGTCAATTCATTAACAAGCCCTATCCAGGCCATTTTGAATTTTCCATCATCAACAATTACCTTACACACTTCTGTAAACAAATCGTTAATATCCCTGAATCTGACAATTGCTTCATTTACATTGCTAAAGACTTTGTATATTTTCGTGAGTTGCTCAATTTTGTTCTCTTTTATTTTCCTTTCTGTAACATCCCTTGCAACAAGAATAACTTTCTCGCTTCCAAGCGGTGATAAAGTCGCTTCAAACCATCTTATCTTATTATTAATAGGAATATTATATTCTACATTTATGCCTTTTTTAGTCTTGAATACTACGTCAAAATAACTCTGAAATAATTCCGCCTGTTTTATCGGAATACTATCTTTTAGTTTTTTTCCTAATAGATCAGAAGGGGGTTTATACAGTAAATCCAAATTTGAAGGAGCTATCTTTACAATAGTGCCATTATAATCTAATACAAGTATAACATCTTTCATTGAACTGAACAGTGCTCTTAATTCGGCTTCAGATTCAATTATCTTCTTTTCATTTTCTTTCCTGTCTGTTATATCCCTTATTATACTCTGTAAATATCTAACACCTTCAATTTCTATTACTCTTACACTGTTTTCTATATAAAATATCGTACCGTCCTTTTTAATATGCTCGGCCTCAAAAACTTTTCCGCCTTCCTTCAAAATATCATCAATTAGAATGTCGAATAAGTGTTTTGTACCGGGAGATCTTAATACCGATGCATTCATGTTTAAAAGTTCACTCTCGCTGTACCCGTATTGTGAAACTGCTTTTTCGTTCACTTCCAGTATAGTCCCAGCGGTATCAGTTAAAAGAATCACATCATTGGCATATTTAACCATATAATTAAAATGCTTCGTAAGTGCTTCCTTTTGCAGCTGATAATTATACTGTGTTTTGTAATACTTGTACCTTTGGTTCCACCATAACATGGTTAATAAAATCCCCTGCAGTAAAATTACCACAAAAACTATAAATGTAATAAGTTCGGAACGCTCTTTTATTCCCTGATAAATCTCGTCCTTATCTACTTTCACGATCAGGTTCCAGTTGAACAAAGGAACAGGTTTAATAAAAGACAGAACTTCGACACCCCTGTAATCAGTACCGTCGAATATACCCGAATTTCCCTTGATTGTCTGATAAGCAATGGAATTTTTGTCAGTAAGATTTTCCTTTAATCTTAGAACTGCATTTTCCCTGTACTTAAGTTCGTTTAAATAAACAGCCTGATTATTTTCTTCTTTCATTAAAATTGTTTCAGACGTCTGGCTTGCAGTAGGCCAGGACTGGACCAATGGATATAAATATTTTTCGGGGTTTATCTCAAAGATCATATAACCGTAATATACCGTATCGGATTCTGTGCTTTCAATTAATGGAACTATTAAATCAAGTTCCGGCTGATTAGAAAGAGTATCGATTATATGTATATCGGTTATTATACTCTTTTTAATATTTAACTCATTTTTCAGTGAATAATTATGAATTAACTGCTTTTTACCTCTTTCATCATCGGGCATATAATAAACCGGATTTTCATTTTTATCAAGCAGTACTATACTTTCATAATCGTATAAAGATAACATCGACCCAAGCCATTTATCAACTTTCTGCTTTTCTTTGCTGTTTTTATTTTTAATAAGGGATAAAATGCCGTCTTTTATTAAAAGATTGTCCGTTATAATTTGAGCATCCTGCAATCTTTCATTTCGCCAGGTAACGATTTCATTTACCTTTAAATTCGCTATTGCTGAAAGCTCACTCTGTTTTTCTATTTTAATTCTGTCTCTCTGAGAATTATAGTATAAAGTACCAAGATACCATACTATTACCGATAGCATTACAAAGATAGTTATAAGAATCCAGGGAATTTTTCCGGTTAGTTTGTTACGAAAGTGATTATCGTTTTTCGGATATAATGAGATTTTTGAATCTATCACTTACATTTATTTGAATTTATGTATTATAACTTAAGTTATTTTTTTCCAAAATAATAGGGATAAATCATTATGAGTTGAACTTTTCTAAATTCAATTTGGTTTTAAAAATTGAGTCAAATTTTTAAATATCTTTTATTATTTATTTTTTCTAATTTTAAGTAATTGTTAATGCCGAAAAAAAGAGATTCATCTGATATGCAACGTGAACCAAAATCTCTGTTTTGTACTGAATGCAACCATGAACTTGACAATTTTAGTTTTTCAGATAAATCGAAAAACAAAAAATTGGTTAAAAAACGTCAGCTAAAATGCGTTAAAACCGGAAAGTTCAATGGTGAGTTTTGTTCAAAAATATTTATTTCGGATGATAGTTTACTTGAAGGAATTTGGGATAAAGACGAATAACATCATACTACTTACACTTAAACTACTTCCTTAAATAAACCATTTAACTACAAATAAAATAAAGTTGTAATTCTAATAACAATTTTTTATTTTTGTATATTATTGTTATATGCAAATATATTGTATTTTGCGTGAATGGCGGAATTGGCAGACGCACTAGACTTAGGATCTAGCGGGGTAACCCGTGGGGGTTCGACTCCCCCTTCGCGCACTAATAATAATCATTAAAAAAAGATTATATGACATCCAAAACAACTTCCAGGGTTAATTCACCCCGCTGTTCATTCTGTGGCAGGAATGCTGATAAAGTCACAAATATGATTAAGGGTCCCGTAGATTCATACGGAAAAGCAATATACATATGTGAAATATGTATTGGAAATGCTTTGCAGATTATTAAAATGAATACGGATTCCGCTTTTAACAGAAGTATGGATAAATTCCGTACAAGTATGACTCCTCAGTCAATAAAGAAGTTTCTCGATGAGTATGTCATAGGACAGGATGATGCAAAAAAATCTCTGGCTGTTGCAGTTTATAATCATTATAAAAGAATTGACTCGCTCGAATTTAACAGCATAGATGAAGTGGAAATAGAAAAGAGTAATGTCTTGCTAATCGGAGGAACCGGAACAGGCAAGACATACCTTGCGCAGACTCTTGCAAAATTTCTTAACGTTCCGTTTGCCATAGCAGACGCAACAACACTGACCGAAGCAGGTTATGTCGGCGATGATGTTGAATCTATTCTCGTCCATCTCCTGCAAAATTCGGATTACAATCCCTCACGCGCCGAGCGCGGCATAATATACCTTGACGAAATAGATAAGATATCAAGGAAAAGCGAAAATGTATCAATAACACGCGATGTTTCGGGCGAAGGTGTACAGCAGGCTCTTCTGAAAATTCTTGAGGGTACGGTTGCAGGAATTCCACCTAAAGGCGGAAGGAAACATCCCGAGCAGCCTCTTATTAATATAAATACACGGAATATACTTTTCATTTGCGGCGGAGCATTCGATGGTCTGGAAAAGATAATTGAAAAAAGAGTTGCGAAAGGCTCAATAGGATTTTCAGGTGAAGTTTTCTCAAAGAAAGATATTAAGCGTGATGAAATCCTGGCTCAGGTAGAACCGGATGATTTAATTAAATTCGGTATAATTCCCGAACTGGTCGGCAGACTCCCGATTGTGACCACTTTAAGAAACCTCGACAGGAAAGCTTTACTTAATATACTATCCGAGCCTAAAAATGCAATTATAAAGCAGTATAAAAAACTATTAAGAATGGAAGGTGTTGAACTTGAATTCGATAAAGAAGCTCTCGATATAGTTGCCGATATTGCAATTGAAAGAGGTACCGGAGCGCGTGCTCTCCGCTCAATTCTAGAGAATATTATGGTAGATATTATGTACAAAATTCCATCGAAGGAAAATGTGCATACATGTATAATCACAAAGGAAGTTATTACAGAAAAGAAAGAACCGGTTTATTTAAGCGGAACGGCGAGTAAGAAAAATCAAACCGCATAAAATAATGAGTAATGAATAATAATTAATAAAGAGCAAAAACTTTTTTTATTCATTATTCATTAATCATTATTCATTACTCATTGTTTTCATCATTCTTTTCATCATTATCATCTTCGTCTTCTATATTTATCTTTACATTCGATGAATCAATACTGTAATTCCCGTGCTTCATTTTATCCTGTGACTTTTTCAGACGTTCTTCCATTCTTTTCATTTTTTCTTCCATTTTTTTACCCATTCTTTCCATCTTCACAGGGTCAATATTTATTTTAATACTATCAATTTTTAACTGCAGGTTCTTTTGAAATTCATCTGTATTAAAATTGAAGTTGAAATTGAAACTATTATCATCAACATCAGGTACATCTTCTACATCAGGAACTTCAGGAGTTTCCGGCGCTTCAATATCGACATCCGGCGGTTCAGGGGGTTCGGGAATTTCATAATCGTATTCTATCTTAGGTATATGTTTCAGCATTTCCATACTTTCTCTGTATTTTTCCATTCCTTCATTATATTTTTCCATACCCTCGTTATAATTTTCCATTTTTTCGTTGTATTTTTCCATCCTCTCGTTGTATTTTTCCATCCTCTCGTTGAATTTTTCCATTCTCTCATTAAATTTTTCCATCTTATCTTTAAACCTCTCCATATTTTCTTTTCTGTTTAAATCGCTGTTCTTAAGCTTAATGTGAAGTGAATCAAGGTTTCTGTGCACTTCTGCCATAATCATATTTGTATTCAGATTTTCACCGTTAATCCTGATTACAATATTTCGTATTACAGAATCATTAATTACTTTCATCGGTGCCAGTATCTCATCAAGGTCCTCGAGTCCCTGGTTTATATCATATTCATTTACTATATCGTAATGGGCTTTATTTCTCACGGAATCAGGCACTTCAAAATTAATATTAATAAATTTTCCTGCTCCGCTGTTCGACGGAATGTTCAAATCTATGAAATTTCCCATACCTGCAATTCTAAGCTGTTCAAACACATTATTCCTTATATCATCGGGATTCACAGAATTTTTATAATTATCATACTGAAATACTTTTTCCAGTGCAACTGCATAAAGCGGCTGCTTCACGGGTTCGGAGATTGGTATAATTCTTACCGAGTGTACATCGGATATATTTTCCAGCTCAATTTTATATTTCTCAATTTCTTCCTTAGTAGAATTC
>PMIW01000004.1 GCA_003158365.1 Ignavibacteriota bacterium
TCCGAATCCGTTTAACCCGACAACTACAATCAGGTTTACATTGCCGAAAGCATCTTTAGTCACAATTAAAGTATACAACATTGCTGGCCAGCTTGTTGAAATACTGGCAAATAATGAATCTGCTTCAATCGGAACAAAAGAAGTTAAATTTAGCGGTGAAAATCTGTCCAGTGGTATTTACTTCTATACATTAGAAGCAGGTAACTTCAAAGAAACTAAAAAAATGATGTTAATCAAGTAATTGTTTTAATAATGAACTTACCACGACCCTCGTAAGATAATAATTTTATGAGGGTCGTATTTTTAAAAAATATTAAACAGTATCGGAGGAAGTAATGAGGGATTTTACATTTTTTAAGATTATTCCCCTTTTGCTTTTCGCATTTCTTATCTTATATCCGGGATTTTCATATTCCCAATCCACTGGTAGTATCGGAGGAACAATTGTTGATTCCAAAGATAACACGCCTTTAGTGGGTGCGACAGTAAAATTAACAGGATATAATATAGGGGCAGTAACAGACGATAACGGAAATTATATTATACTTAATGTTGATGTAGGTACATACAATATTGAAGCATCCTATATCGGTTATGATACAAAAAAAGTAACCAATATAAAAATTTCCGTTGATCAAAGAACTAAAATAAATTTCGAACTTTCAGTTACGGGTGAAATTAAAACTGAAGTGATTGTCATCGAAGCCGAAAGAAAAGGTATAGATGTTGAACAAAGCGGTAGAATCGTTGATGAACAGCAAATAAAAAACAGCGGTACGAGAGGTGTTACAAACATAATCTCGAAAACGGCCGGTGTTGTTCAGGATGAAAGAGGCGGTTCAATAAATATCCGCGGTGGTAGAAGTAACGAAAGTATCGTTATAGTTGATGGTGTTGAAACTACAAACCCGCTTGATGGTTCATCAAGAGCATTTATTCCGAACAGTTTAATGCAGGAAATCTCCGTGTTAACGGGTGGTTTCGGTGCTGAATATGGAAACGTGCTTAGCGGTGTCATTAACGTATCAACTAAAAGCGGTTCCGATAAATATACAGGATCGGTAGAAATGATTACTGATGAATTTACCGGAAGATATCTGGATACAAAATCCCAGGGTTATAATTTATATAATATAACTTTTGGTGGTCCGATAATTCCAACGAAGAAACTCGCAAGAGTATTTAATTTCTTTGGAAGTGTTGAAAGAACTTTTGAAAGGATATCAATAGGTTCGTGGATACTTGATAAATTACCTACAATGGTGCCAGATGGAAAGTTAAAAGATGATGAATCTGGTAATTTTTCTTACAACGGTAGGTTAAATATTAACCTGAAGGAAATACAAAATTCAAAAGTTCCTATCAATCTTAAATTAGGAGCTACTGTAAACAGCGCACGCTCAAGAGTTCTTCGTGGCTCGTTTATTTTAAACAATTCCAATAGAGATCAGGTAGTTGAAACAAATGATTACCAGTATTTTGCAAGAATTTCACATGAAATAAGCAGAAATTTCTTCTATGAATTGCAATTGAATTATTTAGATTCAAAATCAAAAACAGCTGATCCATTTTTCGGAGATAGTTTGGGATGGTATGGTGATACAAATCACGTTACCGGATTAGCAGATTATTATGGTCATTCTTATGCACAGGGAAAAGCTATTACAGGTTTGGATCCTAATTCAGGAAGTTTATTCTCTTTAGCAAATCAGATTTCGAACGGATATTCACAAAGTGATTTAAGTTACATTGGTGGAAAATTAGACGCAACCTGGGCTATTATCTCCAAAAAGTTTGGTGATCACGAAATAAAATTTGGAGGTGAATATAAATATCATACTTTAAAAAACATGAGCTTGTTACCGGTTATTATAGCGGATGGAACAATCACCGACCCCATTGATAAATGGTATAGTACGGGAAAAGCCAGATTGAAATCTTTTGGTTATCAGATTACGGACCCCGTAACAGGTGTTCAAATTGCAGATGGAAATGATGCAAAACATCCAATAACCGGGGGTTTTTATATAAGGGATAAAGTCAGTTTTTCCGATTTCAATTTTAACGGTGGTCTAAGAATAGACTATTTCGATGTTAATACTGAAGTCTTAAAAAGTATTACAACTGATTTATTGGGACCTGACGGACAGCTGATCACAGATGACGATTTTGTTCAAAGTAAAATGAAATATTATGTCAGCCCGAGACTCGGTTTTTCGTTCCCGATTACTGATAAAACTGTCTTCCATGCTCAATACGGGAAAATGATTCAGATGCCTCAATTACAATTGTTGTATACAACTCGTAAAACTATGCAGCAGTTTTTCGCAACATCATTACAGGATGTTATCGAAAACACTTCCTTGGAACCGTCGAAACTTACATCTTATGAAATCGGTCTGAAACATCAGGTCGGTGACATTCTTGATTTAGGCATAACTGTGTTTTATAAAGAATCGACAGATCTATTGGGAGCCGAAAGAGTGAAAGCTACTGACGACGGAAAAATTCCTGTTGGCTTTGTAACATATGGTAATACTGACTTTGCAATATCCAGAGGCATCGATCTTTATATACATATGAGAAGAATTGAAAGACTTGCATTCAATTTTGACTATTCATTAAAATATGCTTCAGGAACAGGTTCCGATGCATTTTCAAAAAATAGTTTAGCCAATAATTCGGCAGAACAATTGCCTGTTTATGTTTATGCACTTGATTATGACCAGAGACATACCGGAAGTTTTAATCTGGATTACAGATTCGGTGATAACGATGTTCCTAAAGGAATAATAGGCGGTGTTTTGAAGAATTTAGGTATAAACCTTGATTTTTCATTCAATAGCGGCAGACCTTACACGAGACGCGAAGTTGCCCAGGGTTCAACAGATTTCTCGGGAGATCAATTACTTTCATCAAAAAATGAAGTTTACACAGATTGGCAATATCGGGTAGATTTAAAACTTGATAAAAGTATTTATCTCTTGAAATCAAATTGGAATTTTTATATTTATGTAATTAATTTGTTTAATACAGAAATTGTTGATGAAGTATTCCCGGGTACAGGTCAACCCGACGATAATGGATTTTTACAAACACCATCCGGTGCTTCGGCAATGCAAAATAATGCGGGATTTAGACAATATTGGCCTGATAGGATAAAATTCTTGACCAACTGGACTAATGGTTCTAACTATGGTCCGCCAAGACAGGTCAGGTTTGGATTGAATATCAGTTTTTAATGAACTGCATTTGAAAAATTTTTTATTAATTCAATCTTAGAGAAAATGAAATTTTACAAAATACTAATTTTATTAACAATAATTCTTTTTAGTACTTCTGGTTTTACCAAACCAAGAGTTACTATTCAGAAGAACCCATTTCAATTTCCTCAGTATTCTCCTGATAATTTGCCGCTTAAATTCATATTTTTGAATGCAAATAATGTGAGTACAATTATATGGAATACGGGAGTATTTAATCAGGATCCGAGAACAACAAATACTCCGGGTTTGGAATGGCCAAAAGGATCAAATAAATTTGCTTGCTTTACATCAGGCTTAAGTATTGGCTGCTATATTAATGATAGTATAGCCCAGTGTATGTCTTCTTACAAAGGAGAATATGTCCCCGGCGCAATAAAATACGTAGGCGGAGCCCCTGTGTGGGATGGTGATCCAAAATTTAAGCAGTATAAAGTTTCTGCAGGAGATAACGCATTAACAAATCCGGATTATGCCAACTGGGGGTTAATGGTACCTTATGGAGCTCCTTATGATGACAAAAACAATAATGGTCAGTATGACCCGGGTATTGATGTTCCCGGACAGAAAAATTCAGGACAGACGATATTTCAAGTCCTGACTGATGCTAATATAGCAAACCATAGTGCAACAGAAGGTTTTGGCGGCGGTGTTACCGCACCATTATTAAATGTTGAAGTACATTATACTGCTTGGTCATATACCTCCGCGGGATTAGAAGATCTACAATTTATTAATTTCGTGGTCATAAATAAAGGTCTCAATATCTGGAAAAAAACTTATACAGGTATTGTAGTTGACCCTGATCTTGGTGACCCGAATGATGATTATATAGGATGCGATACAGCGAATAAACTTAATTTAGGCTTTGTATATAATGGAAAAGATAATGATGCAACTTACGGAAATCATCCTCCTTCGTTCGGAATGGATTATTTTAAAAGTCCTATCATAAAAAAACCGGGATTACCGAATGATACTCTTGGGTTAACATCATTTACTTTCTTTAGTAATACTTCTACTCCGGGTCCTGCTTGTGAAAATGATCCTAACTCTCCAATAGAAGGATATAGAGATTTACAGGGTATTAAAAAAGATGGTACACCTTTTATGTATCCACTTTCAAATCCGCCTACCAGAACCAAATTTTGCTATACTGGAGATCCTGAATCAAATACTGGCTGGACTGAATTAAGAGGATCTATTAAAAACTGCGGCGGTGATACTTCGAATACCACCTTGCAGACAACAAATCCATACGGTGACAGAAGATTTATATTTTGTTCCGGTAGAGATGATTTCGAAGTAAATCCAGGCGATACACAAAATATAGTATTAGCTCAATTTGTTTCAAGAGGAAGCAATAACCTTAACTCAGTTACAAAATTAAAAAGAGTTGCAAAAACAGCTAAAATAATATATTTATCAAATTTCAATGTTACTCCACCACCACCTCCTCCGGTAGTAAATACATCTTTTACTCCGATGACAAATGGTCTCTGCAACATTAATTTAACGTGGGGTGATGTTTCTGAATCTTACAAATATTGGGATTCGGTATTTTTCTTTCCAGTTGATTCGAATATATATACTTTTCAGGGATATGAAGTTTATGAAATTAATAGAAACTACACTGCTTCATTACCTGATTTTACAAAACCTGAATCGATGGACTTAACTGCAATGACCTTGGTTGACCAGTTTGATATTGTTGATGGAATTGGAAATTTAGTAGATACATTCTCGACAGGTGCATTTATAAACGGGCAGGAACAATTTGGAGTATTTCCGATTGTACCACCGTATAAAATGAATGCAGGTCCGAGTTTTCCCGATAGAGGAATTTCAAGAGGAATTACTTTAAACAGAACAAATTTCCCGTTTAACTATGGTGGAACATCAAGCTTCATTTATGGACAGGAATATCAATTTGCTGTTATAGCTTATGGTATCAGTAAATCAAACAATATCACTAAAGGATTTAAAGTAATAAGAAATTCTGTCGGTACACAAATTCTTAAGATAAGACCAATAGCTCCTCCGGCAGGAACTATTTACACATTCAAAAATGGGGATACTCTTAATACGAATGTCAGAGATTTGGGAATGATTCCTATAATCAGGAATCAGGATATTATGGTTGCTGCAACTTATAGAACTGTCTTAAATCCGCTTGTCCCAAATAGTGATACTACGTATAATATTTTAAGAAAATTATCAGGTGCAGCTGTTTTCGATACAGTCTATAGAAATGTGCTTTACACTCAAAAGACTTCTGACACATCGGATAATGCAGCGAGAACTTTAGACGGTGTTTTGATGAAGTTGACGAAAATCAGATACACTCTGGCTGGAAGTTCGTATGATGCAACAAAAAAAATAGGGGTAATTAAAGACCTCGATCCGACCTTAACATCCGATTCTTTGCAAACTCGATTTAATGGATGGGAATTTATACCACCTGAACATCAATTTGTTACTGGAAGTAAATTTATCTATACAGCAACACGCAAATGGCAATCAGAATCTATGAGTATCAGCTATCCGTGTTCGGGTACTTATACTAACCTGAATTCAAAGTCAAAAGCAATTGATTTAAGGAAAATTAAAATAGTATTTTCGAACACTAATACTTCGATGGCATATCGTTATCAGGATGCCGGTAGTATCAACGTTCTTTATAAAAATATGGTATCTGTACCATTTAGAGCATATGAAATGGACTTTACCGATAGTACTGCTTATCCCGTACAGTTAAATGTCGGAATTGTTGATACCGGTTGGTCAGCTCTTGGAGGATGGAATCCTTCATCTGACTCACTTGGTGCAAAACTCAGAGTGGTAATTTTCGGTACAGCTTACGATACTAACATTGTAACATATAAAGCTGATGCATTAAATAATCCTCGTAACTTCTATACTGGATCTACTTCATTAGATATTTATTATATATGGGCTCCAAGACTGATCAGAGACAATGCTACATTCTCTGAAAATGATGAGTTCTGGATTTATCCTTATACTATTTGTGTACCTTACAGACAGGGACCAAATTATCCGCTGTACTATGAATTTACTACAACGGCTCCGGTATTTGGAGATCCGAATTTAGCAAAAACACAGAATGCTTTGGATAAAATCAGGATCGTACCGAATCCATATTATGGATTCAGCACACTTGATAGAAGCAGTAGTGATAAATTTGTAACATTTAGGAATCTTCCTTTAAATTGCACTATTAAGATATATACATTAAACGGTGACTTAATTCGTACTCTTGTTAAAACAAATACTGGCAGCACTTTCACTTCAAGTACTCTTGAGTGGAATTTACAAAATGTTGAGAATACTCCTATAGCATCGGGTATTTATGTTGCTTTAATTGATGCGCCGGGTATCGGTACAAAAGTGTTGAAAATGGCTATATTTACATCACAAGAGAGAATTAATTTTTAAATTTAATAGTAGAAACTCTCTAAGCTTAATAAACTTAGAGAGTTTAATTAAACCGTAAGGAGAAAATTTTAATGAATTTAAATTACATAAAAATAACAACTATAATATTAACACTGTTTCTTGCTGTTAATATTGGTTTAAGTGGACCTAGAAATAAACTAGGAACTTCTGCGGCACCGGAATTGCTAATACCTGTTGGTTCGATTGGAACATCACTTGATGGTTCCAATCTTGCAAATCTTACAGGAGTGGATGCAATTTATTGGAATCCCGCTGGTTTAGCCTCCCTGAATACAAAAAAGGCTGAAGTTCTTTTTTCACATTCTATTTATTTTGCGGATATGAATATGCAATATCTTGCCGTTGGCGCAAGCCTCGGTAATTTAATGAATATTGGCGTTAGTATTCGTTCTTTAAATATTGGTGATATTATTGAAACAACCGAAATTCAACCCGATGGTACAGGTACAATATTTAAACCTACTTATATTACTGCCGATTTGACATTGGCAAAACAAATGACTGATAAAATCAGATTCGGAACTAACATAAAAATAATTTCCGAAAGTGTTGCAGACGTATCTGCAACTGGTTTTGCACTTGACTTCGGTATTCAATATAGAGGTGGTAATACAGGTTTGGCATTTGGTATTGCTATTAAAAATCTCGGACCTTCAATGACATTCAACGGCTCGGGACTTGACAGAACTGTAACAAATGTAAACGGACAGGTATCCGTACAGAGAGTAATTCTTCAGGACTTTGATTTACCGACAAGCCTTGAATTAGGTGTCTCTTATGCAGCGAATCTTGGGAAGAAAAATACCGTAAACCTTTCTACGGCATTCAATAACTCAAGTTTCTCAAGTGATGAATATCGCTTTGGCTTGGAATATAGCTGGAATAATATTCTATTTCTGAGAGGCGGAGCAAATATTCTTCCCGATAAACTGACTAATGAGGCATTATTCGGACCTACATTTGGTGTTGGTTTGAGATATCCTCTGGGTGGAATGTCTGTTGGTTTTGATTATGCATATCGTCATGTTACTGAATCTGCATATCAACAGAATCAATATTTTTCGCTTACTTTAGGTTTCTAAGACTGGAATTTAGTTATAAAACTAAAATATTAGTTTTCCCCCGGTTATTTTATCCGGGGGAAAACTTTTTTTATTTTAATTCTTCGGTAATAAATTAATAAACCGGTATTTTACCAAATGCTTGATTTCCGGGTAATCATTAAAAGATTACCTTTTTATTTTTTAATTAATTGGATATTTTATACTAAGATTTCTTTACAGTCAAATAAATTTATAAAATTTTTTAAACCTTCTAATATGAAAAAAATTATATCGATATTTCTAATTTGCTTTTTTTATACTTCGATAATTTTTTCACAAAGCAAATTATTTTTCTATTCCGATTACTCTGTATTCAAATATACCGACGATAAATCGATAATAGAATTGTATTTTTCGGTTAATCAGCGGGATTTAAAATATACCGGAACAAATAATAATTTCACGGGTCAGGCCAATATAGAGATATCAATTTTTGATAAAAGTAAAGGAAAAGTTGTGTTTGATGATTTTTTCGGACTTCAGTCTAAAGTAAGTGATACGTCTAAAGCAACCATAAATAATAAATTAATAGGTCAGCAGAACTTCACACTCTCTTCGGGAGAGTATTTAATTAAACTTATAGGCTCTGATTTTAATAACCCCGTAAAATGTGACACTCAAAGTATCCCTGTCGTTATACCCGTCTTTGATAAATCAAAAACGAATATAAGTGAAATTGAACTTTCCACGAATATTATTAATTCGACCGATAAGAAAAGCATATTCTATAAGTACGGGCTTGAGATCACGCCAAATCCTGATGCATTATTTGGAATGAACTTAACTACAATTTCATATTATATTGAATTATATAATATCAAGAAAGATTTTACCGGAGACAGTAATTATATCTTAGCAACAGTCACGGATCTTTCTAATAATATTTTGTTATATTCATCCAAATATGAAGAATCAAAATCCGATGCATTCGTGGAAACAGGAAGCCTGAAAATAGATTCTTTGGATAAAGGCGCTTATTTATTAAAAATAAAACTTCTAGACAGCTTGTCAGGAAAATATCTGGAAAAGGAAAAGAAGTTTTTTGTTTATAATAAATCGAAAGTGAATCTTTCTGATCAGAATGATGAAAAGAATTTCTTGATAAGTGAATATAAGACGATGTCTATTGAAAAACTGGAAGATGAATATAATAAATCTCTGTATATTAGAACCACTCCTGAAAATAATGCATTCGATAAGTTGAAATCGATTGATGAAAAAAGAAAATTTATGTTTAATTTCTGGAAAAAAAGAAGCTATAATCCTAATTCAACATTAAATGAATATAAAACCGATTATTTTAAAAGAGTAAATGAAGCTAATTTATTATATAAACAGGGATTTATGGAAGGATGGAAGACGGACAGAGGCCGGATTTATATAACATACGGGAAACCATCTGAAATTGAAGCACACCCTAACGAAGCCGATTCAAAAGGCTACGAAATCTGGACTTATGAGGCAATCCAGGGAGGTGCTATCTGTGTTTTTGCTGAACGGGAAATAGGCAGCGGTACTTATTATTTGGTCAATTCTACAATCAGGGGTGAGCTGCAGGATCATAGTTGGGATACTAAACTTGATACCCAGAAAAAAACGGGTCAATAATTTCATTATATTATGTTTGAATGAGGAAAAACATTTTTATTTATCTGTCTTCTTTTTTGTTTGCTATTTTTCTTTGGTTATATATTAATTTAAATCTGGTTTATAATATTTCCATTGCAATTCCTCTGGATATTAAACTTTCGAAAACACAGGCA
>PMIW01000023.1 GCA_003158365.1 Ignavibacteriota bacterium
TACAAAAATTCATATTTTATTGCAATAGAGTTCCAATTTATAATTGAATTGTGTTTCCGATTACAGAGATGTATTATGGAAAGAGCTACGCTAAACAGGCTATGAACAGAAAAAATATATTATCTATAATTTCCAAAGTTCTTCCTGCCAAAATTGCATATGCTCACTGCGACATTCCCTGCGGCATTTACGATCCCAACAGGGCTCAATTGGCTGCCCATACGGTAATCAGGATGACTCAATTATTAAGCGAATTAATCAACGACGATAAAATAAAATTAGGGCACGATATTGCCAGAATGACTTCGGTTAAGGAAAAACATGCGGAAGTAATTGAAGAAGAGTTGGGAACCCTGGAAGATGATTACTTTAAGGAGGAACATTTTAAAGAGTTCCCCGAATTAAAAGAATTATTTTTTAATTCGTCAAAACTTTCGGCTAAAATAAGGCAAAATATTGACATGGAAGCATCGGAAGAAATGCTTGAGAATATTCTGAAAATCTCCGAAATTTTTTATAAAACGAAAAAACTTCAGCCTGTCAGGTTAAAATCTCCCTATCCGACACAACGGGAAATTGTAACTTATAAATAATGCTTCTTTTTAGAGTTAAAGTTAAAGGACATAGCATGGAGCCCGCACTTAAACATAACCAAATAGTCATTGCCGGTTCACTTCCTTATTTTTTTGGAAAACCGCATGTCGGAGACATTGTTGTTCTGTCGCGCGGGAAATGTATAATAAAAAGAATCATTAATGTTAAAGAAAATGAAATTTTTGTTGTCGGCGACAATAATAAAGAAAGTACCGACAGCAGGGATTTTGGTTGGATAAGCAAAAGAAAAATTATCGGGAAAGTGATCTGTAAAATTTAATATGTCGTTATTCTTAACTGTAGATATAATTTTATTATTAATAATCATCTTTTTACTCTTACTCCTTTCCATGGTTTGGCCGCCGGATAGTCCCTGGGCTCCTTGGTGGAGAACTAATAAAAAGGTTGCCCGCGCAATGTGTTTTTTGGCAAAGGTAGGTAAGAAGGACAATATTTATGATTTGGGATGCGGAGACGGGGAGGCCCTCAGTATTGCGGCAAAAGAATTTGGGGCAAAAGGAGTGGGCATAGAGATAGATCCGCTGCGATATTTATTTTCCAAAATAAGATTTAAAATCAACGGCTATGGAAAGAAGGTAAGAATCATTAAAAAAAATTTTTATGAAATAAATATCTCTCCGGCATCCATAGTATTTGTTTATCTTGTTCCGAAAGCATTGGAAAGACTCAGGCCGAAATTGTTAAAAGAATTAAAAAGAGGAACTCTATTGGCGAGTTATAGATACAAAGTTAATTTACCTCTTGTTGCCTTCGATAAAGAAAACGATGTCTACTTATATAGAATTGAAAAATGATATTTATGTTAATAACATTTAAATAAATTTATTCTGTTGGCGTCTCCTTCAGATTGAACAGGAATGCTGAGAATGTTTTTACATTTTTTATAAACAGTTTCCTTAACCAGAATAGTATCGTCCAAAATGTCCTCTTTGATATTGCTTTGCGGATAATCTGCTCCTTCGGTGACAACAATGGTTTTGCTGGCGACTGCCTTATCGGTTAGAAATTTTCTATCATATATTTTCCTTATAAAAAAATAGTCGTGAGCTCCGTTGACATTTTCTAAAGCCGGAATATCGGTAATGGCTATCAGTGCGGGGGTAATATCAATTACTCCGTATAGATATTTAGGATTTTCTGCTCTGATTGTTTTTAAAACAACATCAATATTTTTTAACTTTCCTAAGTTTTTATAACCGGAAAGATAACTGATTAAGTTAAGTGAAATGAAAATTAGAACTATAGTCGGTATTACAAGCTTTTGCGGATTAAGTTTACTTTTTAATAAATAATCCAGTTCATAAAAAGAAAGACACAAAAACGGAGTTAAAAAGTTAAGATAAAGGTAATAAATATCTCCGTAACCGAAGAAAAAAATAATAGAAAAAATAGATACCAATCCGAAAAAAGTATTCTTTCTGATGTTAAAAATATTGAATATAAGAAGAATAAAAAGCAGAAAATCTTTCGTTATAAAAAACCACAGAATATCCGTTTTTACCAATCCGACGGGGCGGGTCAGAGAGAAGCCGAATATATCGGAAATTAATTGTTTAGGCGCCTGAATCAAGGCAGGTAACAACGTTATTATTCCTGTTATTACACCCGCCAGACATAATTTAAATAAATCGCTCCATTTCTTTTTTAAAGCAATAAAAGTAAAAATGGAAAGAAAAACAGGAAGGAAATATGCCTTTGTTGAGACAGAAAGAGCTATAAATATTCCGGATATTATAAATTTTTTCTCTTGTAAGAAATAATAGCTTAATACTGCAAGTAGGCAGGCGGTAAAAACTCCTGTTTGATGATCCGAAGTTGACAAAATCATAAAGGAAAAGATATACAAGACGGAAGTAGTAATCGAAACAATATAGTCTTTGGTTTTTCGATAGGAAATAAGATATATAAGCAAGGTAATCAGTGCAACTTCAATTTCGGAAGTAAAATAAAAGA
>PMIW01000068.1 GCA_003158365.1 Ignavibacteriota bacterium
TATAAATAGAGAAAAGAAATTGAAAAAGTGGAAAACAGAATGGAAGTTAAGATTGATAAAAAAAGAAAATACGGAAATGAGAGATTTAATATATGATTTTATGAATGAAAAAGAAATTGAGGATATGAAATATGTAATATTGGAGAGAGAAAAGAATAAGAACGAGATCCCTGCCAAAAACATGCAGGGATGACAATGGGGAGGGTCATGCAGAGATGACAATGGGGAGGGTCATGCAGAGATGACAATCGGGAGGGTCATGCAGGGATGACAAAGTAGGAGAGCATTGAGTGTTGTCGTTTCAATCATAATTTTATANNAGAACGTTTTCTTTTGTGCTTAAAACGCTATTTGTATTATTTTTTCTTTTTGAACATATCTGTGATGATATCTTTTAAATCGGGCTTGCCGATTTCCTGCAATGAATAATTTACTGTCACTGAAGGTTTCTTGATTTTTATTAATCTCTTTAAATTAATCGGAGTTCCGATGATAACTGTATCGCAGGGGACTCTGTTTAATGTGGTTTCGAGGTCTTTTATCTGTGCATCGCTATATCCCATTGCCGGCAGTAATACTCCGATTCCCGGATATTTTTTATAAGTATCGAGAATGCTCTTCACTGCATACGGACGCGGGTCAACGATTTCTTTCGCACCGAATTTCAATGCTGCAAGCGTGCCTGCACCATATTTCATACCGCCGTGAGTAAGAGTCGGACCGTCTTCGACGACGAGAACTCTTTTGCCTTTTATTAAATTTATATCGCCTTCTTTATCGAGCGACAGAGGTGAAGCTGCATCTACGATAATGGCTTTTGGATTTATTTTCTGAATCGAGTCTCTGACAGTCTGAATATTTTCAGGTGATGCGGAATCAATTTTATTTAATACAATTACGTCTGCAATAGTGATATTTGTCAAGCCCGGGTAGTATGTTAATTCATTACCAGCACGATGCGGGTCAGCGACTGTGATAACAAGGTCAGCCTGATAGAAGGGCATATCGTTATTTCCGCCATCCCACACTATAACGTCGGCTTCTTTTTCAGCTTCGCGTACGATAGCTTCATAATCTACACCGGCATAAATAATTTTTCCGCTTGCTACGTGCGGTTCATATTCTTCCATTTCTTCGATTGTGCATTTATGCTTTTTAAGGTCGGCTATGGTAGCGAATCTCTGGACTTTTTGTTTTACCAAATCACCATAAGGCATCGGGTGTCTGATTGACACTACTTTTTTACCCATTTCCTGCAATATCTCGACAACTCTTCTCGATGTCTGGCTTTTACCGGCACCGGTTCTAACTGCAACTACCGCAATAACAGGTTTAGTTGATTTCACAGCTGTTTCTTTATATCCCATAAGTCTGAATGAGCAATTCGCTGCATTTACCATTGCGGCTTTTTCCATGACATATTGTGAATTAACATCAGAATATGCAAATACAACTTCTTCGACTTTGTATTTTTTGATTAAGCTTAACAATTCGGATTCAGGGAAGATAGGAATTCCTTTAGGATACAATTTACCGCAAAGGGCTGCGGGATATTTTCTGTCATCGATGTAAGGAATTTGTGTGGCTGTAAAAGCAACAACATCGTACAGAGGATTATCTCTATAGAAAACGTTAAAATTGTGAAAATCTCTGCCTGCGGCACCCATAATTAGAACTTTAATTTTGTCCATAAAATAAATTAGTTTTTACATTTATAAATATTAATTAATAAAAAAAAGTGTTAATTTTTAGAATATAGTATTTATAAATCTCATAATTAAGTCAAAAAAGGAAGAAAAAACCATTATGGATGTTAAAGAATTTAAGCATAAAACACAGGTGAGGGTAAGAACATTTGAAATAGATTTTCAGGGAATTGTGCACAATGCTAATTACCTGAAATACTTTGAAATAGGAAGAATTGAATATAAGAGAAATCTTGGTTCAAAAATGATAAGAAGCGGAGAATTCGATGACGGCACTAAAGTAGTAGCGGTTCACAATTCGATGGATTACAAGGGATTTGCGTTCGTAGACGAATTATTAAATATTTACACGAGAATTTCGTGGATAAAAAATTCGAGTTTTTGTTTTGAGCAGGTGATTGAAAAAGACTCGGATAAATCGGTTGTTTGCGAGGGGAAGGGGATACTTGTTAACTTAAATCCGGAGACAAACCAGCCCGAAGAAATAGGGGAAAAATTTGTAAAGGAGATCGAGGAGTTTGAAGGAAAGAAATTGAAAATAGTTATTTAGTTATTAAGTTATTGGTAAATCACCGAATAGTAAAATAAAAAATATATTCAGGTTAAAAAAAATGGCTGCGAACAACGTATTCTGCAGCCATTTTATTCTGTAAGAGTTGAAACAAACTCTACTTTGCTAAAATCATTTTTCTGACTTCTGTTTTTTCGTTAGCTTTAATCCTGTAGAAGTAAATACCGCTTGGAAGGTTGGATGCATTGAATTCAACCGTATGAGTACCTGCATTCTGGGATTCATCCACGAGCACTTTGACTTCGCGTCCCAGTCTGTCATATACAGTAAGCCTTACACTTGCATTTTCCTTAAGAGTATAGCTTATTGTTGTATTAGGATTAAAGGGGTTCGGATAATTTTTTGCATCGAAATAAGATTCAGAATCTTTCTTATCTTTATCCTGATTCAAATCTGAAAGATTGTCTTTTGTAACAATTTCAGAAATCAGGGCGATGCCCGATTCGAATCTTGATTCCTTATAATCTTTTCCTGCTTCGAATTCGAACTGAACCGCAAGAGCCTCTTCTTCGGTAACAGAGAAATCGTCATCGAAATGGGAAAAGAGTTTAAAGTTATCCTGGTCCAGTTTAATTTTAATTTCTTTCCATCCGCTGAAATTCATCGACACCGGTTTGGAGACAAGCATAATATCTTTATCTTCGTTAAATTTATTATTATTGTCAACATCATAAAGTAAAATAAATTTTACCGTTACATCATTACTGACACCTTTGAACATTACGTTGATATAGTTTCCCGCAGAAAAAAGATAAGGGACATTTTTTGTTATTTTTCCAATAAACGTTTTTGATTTAACAACATTTGTTGTAAATAAATCTGCGTATCCGTTTTCTTTATTATCCGTTTCGTGGGAATACTTCATTTCAAGACCGCCCCAAACCCAGCCGGGAAGGTCCTTTTTAGAGAAGTCATCGTAAATATTGCCTTGCGAATAGAGTTTGCTGAAAGAAATTAAAATGAAAATGATAAGAAAAAGAAATGATATTTTCTTCATTTTAGTTTATTAGTTAATGGAAAAAAAGCGAATTATTTGAGCAGCGTCATTCTTTTAACCGAAGTATAACCATTTATCTGCAGTTTATACAGATAAACACCGGAAGTTAATTCCGAGCCGTCGAATTCGACTTCATAATGTCCCGGGGCCTGAACTTCGCTGACCAGCACCTTAATGACTTGACCAACAAGGTTATACACCTGAAGCGTAACAGTGCCTTCAAAGTTTATTGTATAACTTAACTTTGTTGTCGGGTTAAACGGATTNNTTCTGAAATAATTTATAATCATTGGATGTACCCTGAGTATTTCCAGAAATCTTTCCTCCGTCTACGGGGTTGTAGAAGTGTTTATTATTACCGGAAGCAAAATTGATACCGATAAAAAGAAACACCAAAACAAAAGCAATATTAAAATATTTAGTTTTCATCATTAAGTGTTTAAAATATAATCAACCTTTTTTATTATTACAAGTATAAAATTCGACCAAAAAACCGTTTTTTCTTTAAAAAACNNGTTACTACCTTCAAAACAACGATATCTCCTTTTTTTCTGTCATTCATTATCGAAGCGAGCTTATCCGGACTGTCAATTTTGGATTTATCTGCTTCTACGATAACTAATCCTGCCCTCAAACCTCTGTTAAAAGCTTCGGAATAATTTACAACATTATTAACTAGTACGCCGTATTCAACATCATATTGTTTTTTTATACTGCTTGTGATGTCCGTAACCGAGAATCCCACTTCATCGAATTTTTTGGAATTCATTTGCGTTTCATCATCCTTTTTCTGAGCACTATTATCAGTTAACGGCTGCGAATCATCTCTTGGTTTTAATTTAACGGGGAGGCTGATTGTTTTACCGTCTCTGAATATAGAAAGTGTAACCTGTTCGCCGGGTTTATGAGAACCGATTACTGTCTGAAGCTGGTTTGCAGCATTCACTTCTTTTCCGTCAACCGATAAAATTACGTCTCCTGATTTCACGCCTGCTTCTTCGCCTGCGCCGCCTTTAATAACATTCTCGACTATAACGCCTTTTGCTTTATCGAGACCGAGACCTTTAGCTTCTTTTGTATCTACATCTTTAATCGAAACACCTATATAGCCGCGTTCAATCTTTCCTGTTTTAATAAGTTCTGATGCAACGCTTTTTGCTATGTTGATAGGTATTGCAAATCCATATCCCTGGTAGAAACCGTTGGTTGTCTGGATTGCTGCGTTGATACCGATAACAGCACCATTTATATCTACAAGAGCGCCACCGCTGTTTCCGGGATTAATTACCGCATCGGTCTGTATAAAATTATTGATTGCATATGTATCTCCGCTGATGTTGATATTTCTTCCGAGAGCTGAAACTATTCCGGCTGTAACTGTATTATTAAGTCCTAAAGGATTTCCTACTGCAAGCACCCACTGGCCTACCTGCACGTCATCGGAATTTCCGACTGAGGCAACGGTTAAATTATCGGCTTCGATTTTTATGACTGCGATATCGGTATTCGGGTCTGTTCCTACCAATTTAGCAGTGAATTCTCTTTTATCCGTAAGCACAACTTTAATTCCTTTATCCGAGGCATCTTTNNCCCGACCCGTGCTGGGGAGGCTGGTCCATTTTGAAATCGGGTCCGAAAAAGAATTCAAAATTCTTGTCTTTATTGTTTTCATCATTTTTCTTTGCCGCAGTAGTTACGTCTATGAACACGACTGACGGCGTGATTGCTTTTGAGATTTCGACAAAAGACTCGTTCAGTGCTTTAATATTCTGGTTAGCCGTTATGGGCGGTTCTGTTTTAAAATCAATTTGCGA
>PMIW01000087.1 GCA_003158365.1 Ignavibacteriota bacterium
AAAAAGGATTTTTTGGAAAACTATTCGGATAGTTATGTCAGGGGAGCTTTGCACTAATCATAAATTACTATTATCTGCAAATAAAATTTCTGTAACCATTTATTTATAAACCTGAGACAAAATCAGGTAAAAATGGAAGTATAAGCCTTGAAAACACGCTTCCAGAGCGGTTTTCAGTATACTCCCTCGTCCTTTTACTCAACAGGTCGTCAGGGTAAATCTGAATCGATTCCGCCAAAAGCAGCCTTAAAACAAGGTCTTTTTCGGACTGTTTTGCATTATTACAATTTTTTAGTAATTGAGTCATTTTGGTCAGGAAGGTTCTGAAACGGTACTTTAGCCGGTTTTATTTTCAGCTTAATTAAATACTTGCTGTTTTCGTTTTTAATTTCCAGACTGTAATTATTACCAAATATCAAATCGAGGCGGCGTTTAATAGATTTTATACTAAAACCATCTTCTGAATTGACCGGACCAGCATCTTTATTTATGTTGTTTGTTACCTCAAACGATAAATTATTTCCCCTGACATTTAGATTAATAACAATTCCCGGGGTTTTTGAAAAACCATCTCCGTATTTAAAAGCATTTTCTATAAAAGGCATAAAAAGCAAAGGGGGGACAAATATTCCAGCTGTATCACCTGTAATATTAAAATCAATAAAACCGGGGTTATATCTTACTCTTTGCAGATTTAAATAATTATTTATATAATTGATTTCATCATCCAGAAATACTTTATCGGCAGATGATTCGTAAAGCATATAACTCATAATTTCAGAAAGGTTTTCTATACTATAGACTGCTTTATCCGGTGATTTCTCAATCAGAGACCTAATGTTTGTCAAAGTATTAAAAAGAAATTGAGGATTAATCTGCGACCTGAGCATTGCAAGTTCACCAGATATAAGCTGTTTCTCGATTTCTTTTTGTTTCATAGTATTTTCATACCAGAGCAATGCTATTTTTAAAAGCGAGCCAAATACTACAAACGAAAAATTTGTTTCGAGAAAACTTAAGTAGTATTTTAAATATTCAATCACGAATTTATCTCCGCTCAGATCAAAGACCTCTTTAGCCAGAAAATAAAGATAAATGAATACAATGGGTACATTAACAACAATTAAGAATAATAATCCGAATATTATTAAATATATTATTTTCTTTTTATTTAGATGTTTCTTGGACACGAAAAAATAAAACATATAAAAAAGCACAATGATGGATACGGCATATATTAAATAATCACCTGCAATATCATTAAAAGAATATTTTCCAAATGAAGGAATAGTTTCAAGACCAATAAAAGACAGCATTGTTGTCCAGAATATAAAATGCAGCAATATTATATGCTTCTTTTGCATTTATTTATGTTTTATTTCTTCCCGTTGACGATATTATATTAAAAAAATTATCCTTGTATTTACTGCCTATCGGCAATTCCTTTTTAGCAATGATTACATTTTGTCCGTCGATGCAGTCGATTTTACTGAGCGAAACCAGATATGATTTGTGAATTCTAACGAAACTCGATTCGGGAAGTGTTTTCTCTATGTTTTTGAAACTTTGCAGTGTAATTATGTTGGCTGTCTTCGTTTTTATTATTATATATTCACTTAATCCTTCTATATACAGGATATCGTCAAAATTCACTTTTACCATTTTGTAATTCGATTTTACGAAAAAATAGTCTTTATCACCGCCGTTTGATTCGGTATTTTTTTGTTCTCCTTTTTGCAGAGTATAAACTTTTTCTACTGCTTTTAAAAATCTTTCAAAAGAAAAAGGTTTGAGAAGATAATCCGTAACATCAAGGTCAAATGCATCGACGGCATAATTTCTATATGCTGTAGTCATAATAACTTTCGGTTTCTTTTGAAGTGTCTTAAGTAATTGAGTCCCTGAAATCCCCCCCATTTCAATGTCAAGAAAAATTAAATCTACATTATTCGACGCGAGAAATTCTATTACGCTAATACCGTCTTTAAATGTTTTCTGCAATTTCAGAAATGGCACCTGAGATATATAATCCGTTATTATATCAAGCGCCAGAGGTTCGTCGTCCACAGCAATACATTTTAATATCATTATATAATTAGATTAAGTTTAACATTAAAAATTTTATTTTCTTTTGTAATCTCCAATTCATATTTTTTATCGAAAAGCAAATCAAGTCTTCGCCTGATATTAGATAGTCCAAACCCGCTTTTTTTACTCTGAATTTCATAATTATCTTTAATGAAATTAATAATTTCGAATTGAATATTTTTTTCTAAAACAACAATTTTAATAATTATTCCCGGTGCAGGTTTTAACTTGTCACCGTGTTTAAATGCATTTTCTATGAAAGGCATAAAGATAAGGGGTGGAACAAATATTTTGGAATAATCTCCGGATATTTTAAAATCTATAAAATCCGGGTCGCTGTATCTGATTTTTTCCAAATCAAGATAATTATTAATATGCTCGATTTCATTTACGAGGGATACCGATTCAAACGACGAATCATAAAGCATATAGTGCATAATACCCGTAAGTTTATCGACACTGTACACTGCTTTTGACGGAAGACTTCTTATCAGAGATTTTATATTGTTCAGAGTATTGAATAAAAAGTGCGGGTTTATCTGTGCCCTGAGCATCGCGAGTTCATTAGAGATATTTTGCTTTTCTTTCTCTTTTTGTTTTATTTGATTCCAGTACATTATCAAAGAAATTTTCGATAAAATTCCAAGTGTAGAAATTATTGCAAGGTATGCAATAACACCATAAATTCTATTTTTTATTCCGTTTTCAAGAGTATATTCAAATGGATTGGGTGCGGAGTCATACGCAATCGGATAATAAGTAGCGAATGTAAATATGAAACCGAAAACTGTCAGATATGCCAGTTCAAAAAAAACTACGAAGATTAATCCTTTCTTGTTTAAGCTTTTGGATGATATCAGAAAATAAAACAAATAAAACGTGATAATATTAAAAAATATCCTGAGAGATACACTTATGAATCTGGGAACAGACATTGTATCAATACTGTACATGTATGTATCAAGTAAAGAAATGGATAATACAACTACCCAGAATATAACATGAAATTTTATGACACTCTTTTTTTCCATTAAAAATGCTTAATGAAAAATACTAAATATAAAGATTTAATAATAATCAATTTAAGTGAACCTTTCTTAATATTAAGTGAAATCCCGAATTTCAGATATTAAATATAAAATTCACAAAATCTTTACTGAAACAATATGCTAATTCGCATATTATTTGACGGGATTTGCTGAAAATGATTATCCGGTATTATTTATTCTGCGTATATTTAACAAAATGTTTAATAAAAACAATCTTTTTATGTACCTAATTTCAAATTCTTTAAATTATAAATTATGAAAACAATTATACTTTCAATTCTTTTCTCGTTGTTTTTAAGCACTTGTTTTGCGCAGTCAATTCCTACCGACAGTTTATATCTGGCACAGTCCCGTCCGGGCAATACTCCTGTAATATTTCAATTACAATTTAGCAGCGGATTACGTCCCGTAGAAAGAATAAGTATAACTTCCGATGGCAAAGAAATTTATTATGGCGAATTGGATGGATGGCCGGCTGCTACCCAAAGAATAAAATGTTATAAGTATTTAAGTAATAAATGGGAGGGACCTTTTGTGGTTTTTGAAGGATTTGTTGCTCCGGCGCTTTCGATTAATGATAGTATTATTTATATGCAAAAAGATATGAATGGTCTCGGATGTACTTATTACTCAACAAGAAATAGTACCGGCTGGGATACTCCGATCAGGCTGCTTTCATCAAATCTTCAATCACATTATTTTAGGGAAACACAATTGAAAAACTATTATCTTGCTTCAAATCCCGGGGGGAATAGTGATATTTGCAGGTTAGTAATCCATAACTCTGATACAATTATACAGAGTTTGGGGAAACCCATTAACACTACTGCAACTGAAAACGATTTTTTTATAGCCAGAGATGAATCGTTTATTATTTTTTTCAGATTAAGTTCTCCATTCGATTTGTTTATCAGCTATCATAAAAGTGATGGTAACTGGACAAATCCGAAATCCCTCGGCCCAAATATAAATACACCTAACTATGAATGTTGTCCTTACGTTACCAGCGATAATAAATACCTGTTTTTTACACGGGGTGGAGCAGCAATGCCTTCATACTATACATATTGGGTCAAAGTAGACAATATCATAGACAGCTTAAGGCACACTAATTTTATTCCTTATGTAAAAAATCAGATTCCAAACCAAACAGATTCAGTAGGCAGATTATATTCTTACACGTTTCCTGACAGTACTTTTATTGATGATGACGGCAACAATACACTTACTTATTCTGCAGTATTAAGCACCGGAGGTGCTTTACCTTCGTGGCTGGGTTTTAATCCGGCAACAAGGACTTTTTCAGGAACCCCGCCATCAGCAGGAACTTTGAATATAAAAGTAATTGCTACTGATACCGCAAATGCTAATGCTTCGTGTACTTTTACTTTAAATAATACTACTTCCATACATCAATCGAATGAGCAAATTGTGAATGAATATAAATTATTACAGAATTACCCCAATCCTTTTAATCCGGGTACAACAATTAGTTATTCCCTGTTAAATAATGGTAATGTAAATATAAAATTATTTGATGTGCTTGGGAAAGAAATTACTACTCTTGTAAATTCTTATCAAAAACGGGGAGTATACGATATTACTCTTAATATGAATAATTTAAATTTGTCATCCGGCTTTTATTATTATATTTTAACAGTAAATGAACCGAACTCAGGTCAGGTTTTCAAGGAAACAAAAGTAATGAGCTACATAAAGTAATTAAATAAAACAGTTAATTGAAATTGTAAATAGCTCTGTTAAAAATTGCACATCGGCAATTTCGGGGTTTCTTACCTGGAGAGTTATTGCGGTTAATGTAATTCAGTTTTCCGCAATAAGTTTTGAGGTGAGGACCCCCGTTTAATATCAGTTACATTCGAAAATTAAATTTACAATCCGCACGGTATTCACTTATATAATATTCTTATTCACAGATTATTTTACGGGATTTGCTGAATATGTTTATCCTGCATTATTTTACCGACGTATACTAACTGAACTGTTTTATGAAATATTTTAAAAACTTTAAATAAATATTATGAAAACATTTATACTTTTAGTTCTCTTTTTTTTGTTTTTAAACACAGGCTTTACTCAACCTATTCCTACCGATAGTTTATATTTAAGTCAGACTCCTCCGGGTTATACGCCAAAAATATTCGTATTGCCTGTTAATGGTACGATGCGTCCTGTCGAAAGAATAGCCATTACATCAGACGGCAAAGAAATCTTCTTCTGCGAAATTGATACATATCCGGCGAACGTTCAGAGAGTAAAATGTTATAAATATCTGAATAATAAATGGCAGGGACCATTCGTGGTTTTTGAAGGATACATGGACCCTGCACTTTCGGTTAACGATAGTGTAATGTATATGGAGACAAATGTTAATACCTTTGCAACCGCATATTATTCTCTTCGAAACAGTGCAGGCTGGAGTACACCTGTCAGGTGTTTATCCACCAGTCAGCAAACTCATTACTTTCAGGAAACAAATCCGAAAAATTATTACATGTCCGCTACATTTCCTGGATTAGCATCAAAAGATTTGGCTTATTTGCAAATAAACGGAACGGATACAACGATTAAAAGTCTCGGAAAACCAATAAATACAAATATGGATGAAAATGATTTTTTTATTGCAAGAGATGAATCCTATATTATTCATGCAAGGAGTTCATCCTCTGTTGCAGGAGATCTTTATATAAGTTATAAAAAAGTCAATGGTGGCTGGACAAATTCAAAATCACTCGGTCCTCAGGTTAATCTGCCAAGTCCAACATGGGAATTCGGTTGTTATGTTACTAGTGATAATAAATACCTGTTCTTCACTCGCGGGGGAAATGCATGGGCGTCTTATTATGTTTACTGGGTTCGAATTGATAATCTTATAGACAGCCTGAAATATACAAACTTTGTTCCCTATTTAAAAAATCAAATATCAAACCAAACAGATACAGTAGGCAATTTATTTGCTCTTACAGTTCCGGATAGCACTTTTACAGATGACGATGGAAATAATACATTAACTTATACCGCGACTTTAAGCGGTGGCGGGGCCTTGCCTTCGTGGTTAAATTTTAATTCCGGAACAAAGACATTCTCCGGAATCCCGGCAGCCTTAGGTTCAATTGATTTAAAAGTAACCGCTACCGATACTGCAAATGCTTCCGCTTTTTGTACTTTTACATTAAATGTAGTTGACCATACTTCCATACATACAATAAACAAGAATATATTAAATGAATATAAGTTGTTTCAGAATTTCCCGAATCCGTTTAATCCAAGTACGGTAATTAGTTATTCATTATTAAATAACGGTAAAGTAAGTCTAAAAATATATAATATACTTGGCAAAGAGGTAACAACACTCGTAAATTCTTTTCAAAAACGGGGGGTGTATGATATTACGTTAAATATGAATAAGTTGAATTTATCATCGGGCTTTTATTATTATACTTTAACCGTAAATGAAATAAACACAAATAAAGTTTTCAAAGAAACTAAAATAATGAGCTATATAAAATAAATTATTAAACTTAAAAACATAAATTTATGAAAACATTTATAATCTCAATTTTCTTTATTGCTTTGATAAACACCTGTTTTGGTCAACCAATTCCTGCGGATAGTTTATATCTTGGACAATCTCCTCCTGGAAAAACTCCCAGGATTTTTAATCTCCCTGTAAGCGCGGGCTCGTTCACTGCGGNNTAATGACGGCAAGGAAATTTACTATTCGGTAGTGCATAGTTATTATCCTACTGCAGGTGATACAATTAAGTATTTCAAGTATTCAGGCAATAAATGGACAGGTCCGTTCAATTTATTTAACGGTTATATAGCTCCCGCATTATCTATAACCGGAGATACAATGTATTTTCAGAATAACAGCGTACCTTATCAAACTCTTTTTTCGGTTAGAAATGGTACGGGCTGGAGTAACCCGCAAAGAATTTTATACAACCTTAATTCAGCACATTATTTTCAGGAAACAAATAATGGAAATTATTATGTTTCATCAATTTCCAGTCCAAGTATAGGAGGTTCAGACTGGTGCAAATTATTTATAAACGGTGCCGATACTACCGCTATAAGTTTAGGACTGCCGTTAAACTCCGGAACCGAAGATTTGGATCTTTTTGTCACAAAAGATGAATCTTTTATGATTGTAACAAAATATACGGGAAATACAACGAAACTATATATAAGTTATCATAAAAATAATGGAAATTGGACAAACCCTAAAAACTTAGGTCCAGTTATTAACTTTGGACTTGGAGCGTGGGGTCCTTATGTTTCCTCTGATAACAAATATTTGTTTTATACTGCCGGGACTAATCCGAATTATTCGGATACCTATATACGCTGGATTCGTGTAGACAGCCTGATTGACAGTTTAAAACACACCAATTTTGTTCCATATCTGAAAAATCAAATTCCAAACTTAATAGATACAGCAGGTCATTTTTTCAATTATACATTCCCCGACAGTACTTTTATCGATGATGATGGAAACAATACACTAACATATTCCGTAACATTAAGTAATGGCGGTGCATTGCCTTCCTGGTTAAATTTTAATCCCGGTACCAGGACATTTACAGGCACACCAATTACTTTAGGCTCTATTAATTTAAAAGTAATAGCAATTGATACTGCAAAGACAATGGCATATTGCATATTTAATTTAAACGTTGTTGACCATACATTTATTCGCGAATCTAACGGACAAATAATAAATGAGTATAAATTGTTCCAGAATTATCCTAATCCGTTTAATCCCGGTACGGTAATCAGCTATTCGTTAATAAATAACAACCACGTTAGTATAAAATAGTATGACGTACTTGGAAAAGAAATCACCACTCTTGTAAATTCATTTCAAAAGCGTGGAATGTACGACATTAATCTGGATATGAATAATTTAAATTTGGCGTCGGGCATATATTTTTATAATATAAATGTCCGGGAATCAAATACCAATAATGTTTATAAAGAAACCAAAGTAATGAATTATATAAAATAATTTAAAAATAAAAATATAAATTATGAAAATATTTATCTTTCCAGTTCTTTTATTAGTTTTGCTGAACTATAGTTTCGCGCAGCCGTATTTAGGACAAACTCCTCCTGGAAGCATTCCCCAAAAATTCGCTCCCGGAATCATTTCTCTTCCTATTAGATTAGAAACGTATCCTACATTTTCACCGGACGGTAGTGATATGTATTTTTCAGTTGTAAATGCCAGCTGGTTGAATGGGGTAATTTTCCATACACAAGAGCGGAATGGAGTCTGGACAATACCTGATACAGCAGCTTTTTCAAAAAATATATATATAAACTGGGAATCATTTATATCTCCCGATGGGAACAAACAGTTTTTTGCTTCTAACCGTCCGCCTTCATTAAGTAAGGATATCTGGATGATGAATCGGACTTCAGATACAACCTGGTCTAATCCGGTTCGATTAAACAGTCCTATAAATTCAAATGTGGAGGACGGCTCTGCCTGTGTTACAAATAATGGAACATTATATTTTAAATCAGCTCGCGGAGGCGGAATTAACGGTTCTATGTTATACAGGTCATTGCTTATCGACAGCACATATTCACAAATAGAAAATCTTGGGAACATTATACATACAGTAGCCCAAGAAACGGAACCATTTATGTCTCCTGATGAGAGTTATTTAATATTTACTTCACCATCCAGGTCCGGCGGTCATGGTGGATATGATTTATGGATTTGTTTCAGGAAAATGGACGGTAGCTGGACAGAGCCTGTAAATATGGGACCAAATATAAATTCGGCACTTGATGAATATGGTCCTCGTGTAACACAGGATGGTAACTATTTATTTTTTACGAGGGATAACGGAAGTACATCCATGGATATTTACTGGGTTTCAGCAGGCATTATTGATAGTCTGAAATCCACTGTTATTTCAGTTAATCAATCATATGAACAAATAACAGATAGATATAAATTATTTCAGAATTTTCCGAATCCGTTTAACCCAAGTACGGTAATCAGCTATTCGTTAATAAATAACAGTCACGTTAGTATAAAATTGTATGACGTACTTGGAAAAGAAATCACCACTCTTGTAAATTCATTTCAAAAACGTGGAGTGTATAATATTATGTTAAATATGAATAACTTAAATCTATCATCGGGTTTTTATTTTTACACTTTAAATGTAAATGAATCAAATTCCAATTTAGTTTTCAAAGAGACTAAAGTAATGAACTATATAAAGTGATTTGAAAAAAATATTAATTGGAACTAATTTTGTATTATTAAAATAATATTCTTACAATATAAAAATGAGAATAGGAATAATAGGAACAGGGGCAGTCGGAGGATACTTCGGCGGCAGAATTGCAAAAGCGGGTTATGACGTTACATTTCTTTCCCGCGGATTAAATCTAAAGGTATTGCATACAAACGGGTTGACCGTAAAAAGCATTCTTGGAGATTTCAAAATTAACGGAGTAATTGCAACTGATAATATTGAGGATTTAAAAGATTCCGATTTAATATTAATCTGTGTGAAGGCATGGCAGGTAAAAGAGATTGCACTGCAAATAAAACCGGTTTTAACTGAAAACGCAATCGTTATTCCCCTGCAAAATGGTATCCTGGCTTACAGTGAACTGAAGGAGCATCTGAATGTAAAAAATATTGTCGGGGGTTTGTGTTTTATTATAAGTAAAATTGAATCACCCGGTATAATAAATCATTTTGGAATTGAACCGTCGATTGTATTCGGTGAAATCAATAATCTGAAAACGGAACGGTTAAATAAAATTAAAGAAGTATTTGACAATTCGGGTATAAAATCGAAAATATCAGATGATATAATTTCGGATTTATGGAAAAAGTTTATTACTATCTGCGTAAGCGGGCTGCTGGCCGTTACAAAGACAACATACGGAGAACTAAGAGAGCTGAAGCAAACGCGGAAAATGATGGCTGATTTATTGAAAGAGATTTATAATTTGTCCCAAAAAGCAGAAATAAATATAGAACCGGATTTTGTAGATAAAACCGTAGCCCTGATTGATACTTATCCCTATAATTCCACATCATCACTGACAAGAGACGTCCGGGAAGGGAAGCCGTCCGAAATTGATTATCAGAACGGTACTGTTGTTAAACTTGGACAGAGGTACGGGATCGAAACTCCGATAAATAAATTTGTTTATAATTGTATTTTACCAATGGAATTGAAAGCGAGGAGAAAATGAAATGACAAACTATACCATTTAGACATCACAATGTAAAGCTGCAAGAGTCGCGGGTTTCATTTTTCTATCTGTTGTAATAGGCTTGATAATTAAGCATTACACTTAATTATCATCTGCATCTTTAATAGTTACGCAGTTTTTACATTGCAGAATAAACACATCTACTATGTTAACTAATACTGATTATTATTGGTATTATGAAAATGTATGGTTTAACCGTTTTTGCAAGTTTCAGTGTATTTCAATTCCTGCATTTAAATTTTACAATTGAATAAATATTTTTGATTACTTATAATGTGTGTAATTTATTATATTGACATAATATTTTTTTACTATATGTTTTTTATTAAGTAAAAATTAAAAATATTCTCTCGTATGTCATTAAAGCCAAAATATTCCATGTCGCAGAATGAACGTGATAAAAAAACAACACGCAAATTCACAGACAGGGAATTGTATATTGATGCTTTTTATAATGTACTTAACAAACAAACAGATTTTCATAAGATACTTGTATTTTATGGTGTCGGGGGAATCGGAAAAACTTCCTTAAGAAAAGAACTCGGAAGACAAATTGAAAATGAGAAAAAGGATATTGTCTGGTCAACAATAGACCTTGACATACCGACTTACAGAGAACAGGAAACGGCACTTTTCATTTTAAGAAATGCTTTAAGCCTGAAATATAAAATTCATTTTTCCTCTTTTGATTTGGCATATACTTTATACTGGCAAAAAATCCACCCGCAAATGCCGATGACTAAAGATAATTTTCCATTATTTAGCGGATCGGGTGTTGTAGCAGGAATTTTCAGAGCATTGGGGGAAATGCCGTATATCGGAGTTATACCTAAATTATCACGAGCTATAAAAGTCAGCGGGAATGTATTTCGCGAATGGTGGAAAAGAAGAGGCGAAGAAGAGCTGTTGATGTTGCATACGCTGGAAGCAAAGGATATACTGGACCGCCTGCCGATGTTTTGGGCAAACGATATAAATGAATTTATTGAAAAAAAGAATAAAAAGGTCGTATTATTTTTGGATACATATGAAGCTTTATGGGAAAATATGAAAACTGAAGGCGGATTTTTTATGCGTGATGAATGGATAAGAGAAATGATAACCCACCTTCCGAAGGTTTTATGGGTAATATGCGGCAGGGAAAAACTCAGATGGAATGATATTGATTCCGAATGGCAGGAACATCTGGAGCAACATTTAATAGGGGGACTATCTGAAGAAGATTCCAATAAGTTTTTAACGTCCTGCGGAATCGAAAAGGAAGAAATAAGGGAAATTATAATTTCGGCGAGCAAAGGTGTCCCTCATTTTATGGATCTTGCAGTCGATACATATTATGAAATAAAGAATAACTTAAACAGAATTCCCGGGAAAAATGATTTTGCAAAAACCCAGCGAAATGTCATGTCGAGATTTTTAAGATATCTTGATCAGACTGAAATTAACACGCTGAAAGTAATATCATGCGCACGGACCTGGAGCAGGGAATTATTTAACCTGTTGATAAAAAATTTCAATACAGGATATGGTGCATCTCCGATATCTAATTTAAGCAGGTTTTCGTTTATTACCGAAGGAGCTGTATCCGGTACATGGTCCATGCATGAACTTATGAGTGACAGCCTGCAAGCAATGCTGGATGAAGATGCATTTAAAGGAATTCACAGGTTCTTATTCGAGTATTATGACAATAAACTAAAAGCTCTGGATGTAAAAAATATCAGCGAAGAGATGAAAAAAGCCGTTAATGAAGCATATTATCACGGCAAAATATCTTTAAATACTCCGGATTTTCATAAATGGTTTAATAATATAAGCAGGATATTGGAAAGAGCGGGAATTTGGAAAACAATAACCCCGCTGACAGAAGATTTTATTATTAAATTAAAATGTGAAAGTGGTAATTATGATAAGGAAATATCCGATTATAATATTTTGCTGTCAAATTTATATGAGTTGCAGGGTAAATTTGAAGAATCGGAAATTTTACTTCAAGAATCTTTAAAAATCCGTGAAAAAATATTCGGCGAAGAGCATCACGATGTTTCAAAAGTAATAAATAATTTAGCGGTTCATTATGCAAAACAGGGCAGGTATGATGAAGCGGAGATATTATTTGTAAAAGCCCTGGAAATAAGTAAAAAAATTCTGGGTGAAGAACATCCTGATATTTGCAATGCGATGAATAATCTTGCTATAATATATTCATACGGGAAAAAATACAAAGAGGCGGAATCACTTTATAAAACTGCTTTGACAATCAGGGAAAAAAATTACGGTGAAGACCACCCGGATGTTGCTGCTTCACTTAACAATCTTGCAATTCTTTATGAAGACAGAGAAAGATATTCCGATGCTGAGAATTTATATAAGAAAGCCCTGAATGTATGGGAAAAAACTTTAGGAGGCGAACATATGAATGTTGCAATCGCAATGAACAATCTGGGAAATGTGTGTTTGAAAGAAGATAAAACCGAAGAAGCTGAAGAGCTTTATAAAAAAGCAATGTTAATTAATGAAAAAATATTCGGTGAAAACAGTTTGGAAGTTTCTTCATCCTTAAATAATCTCGCTGCATTGTATCTAAAAAAAGAAGATATAGACTCTTCGTTAAATTTCTATCTTAAAGTAAAGGAAATATTAAAGGATAATTTAGGAGCAATGAACGATGAAACAATTATTGTTTTGAAAAACATTGCCGAATTATATAATAAAAAAGAAAATTATGAATATTGCGAATTATATTATAATGAGCTTCTCGATATTCTTTACAAATTGAAGACTTCCAGGAATCAGGAATTAATAAAAATAACGGTTGAACTTGCAAATATTTATCTTGCACAGGGTAAACGCAATGAAATTAAACATTTAAAAGACAAATCAGAAAAGATACTCTGCAAAAGCTTAGGCCCAGACCACCCCACAACAACTTATATTATGAATCATCTTTCAAGCCTTGTTTAGGAAAAACTTATTTCTGAAGCAAGAAAAGTGGATAATGGAATTAGAAAAATTCTATATCCGTTTAAATCCAGAATTTTAAAAACGCCTTTATATATAAGGTATCCTTCCTCTAATTTATTCTTTTTCATGAAGTACATCAGATTATTAAGCTCGGATGGTGATATAACATCAACTGTTTTTATAAAAAACGGAAATATTTTCCCGTTGATATGCAGAATGAAATCAACTTCGTGTATCTGACGGTCTATGTAAACCACGGGTTTTAAATCTCTGATTTTTTCGTAAATTGCCGTTGAATAAAGGCATCCGGAGGAGAAATTTGCTGTGGAGTTGGAATACAAAGATGCAGATGCAAGATAGACCTTTTTCTTTCTTCTTACAGATTTAGAAATATTTGATACGGTATAGATTCTGTCTAATAAATGAAAATCCTCAAGATGCGAAATAAAAGAATCTATAGTGGGTTCACTTAAATTCGTAATATCGGAAAAGGATTTTTCGTAAATAAATTCACCTGAATGGTAAGCAAGAAAATTATATATATCGAAGAGCTTTTGCAAATGCTTTATATTGAAGAATGAAGGGATATCCTCAAAGATAGTTTTTTCAAGAACTGAAATCTTAATATACTGGTTGATTAACATTTTATCCAANNCAAGGATTCGGGAAGCTGATATAATATTTTTTATCTTTTATTTTTCTAATATCCAGGTATTCATCAAAACCAAAAGGCCGCAATTTAAAATTTTCAATTTTTAGTGAAAAATCGCTCTTTTCTTTTCTGTTTGGCTGGTAAACTGCCCCGCTTAATAAAAATGACGATTTAGAATTTTTAAAATATTTTTCAATTACATCAGACCATCCTTTTATAGAGAAAACTTCGTCGAGGCAAATGCAGGACTGATGGTTCTCATTTATGAAAAAATCTAAAACGACTTCAAGATTCCTGATGTTTTGAATTGATTTTCTTTCGAATGAGAAGTAGCAGATATTTTTACCGGATTTTTGAAGCCGGCTAAGTAATTGTTTTAATACTGTCGTTTTTCCTGATTTCCGAAGTCCTTCCAGAGAGATTAAAAATCTGCCCGATTTTTTAGCAAAACTTTCAATTTCAGATACTATTGGCCTTTCATATTCAGGTAAGTTCCAGTTTTTTACTATTACGGGATAATTGTTTCCTAACAGCTCGTCCAGAAAAAAAGTATTAATATTAATCATAATTGAATTATTTAAATTAATTCACAGATTTAATTATTTTACTTTATTCTACAGGGCTTAATAAAATAAAATTTATTTATTTCAAAGCTTATTTTGATGATTTACTAATTTATATCAGGATGATAACCGAAGAAGTAATAAATAAATTAATAAATAATTACAACTTTCTGAATCCAGTGTATTAGTAATCTGTACTTTACTAAATGTAGGAATTAATGAAATATAATTTATTAAACTATTTCTGTCAATGCAAATTATAGTAGTTTAACTATAATTCATAGTAAGTAAACTTCAGTCTTTCTTACATCCCATAAATGAAAGCTTTGAAAATAAATCGTAAACAAGGTTTTTTCTGTGGCATAAAACTTGCAGAAATATATCTTGCGAAAATAATAACTCAAAATCCTATTTTTCACTCAAAAACAAACCAATTATTTTCGCAGTGATTACAAAATCTTCAAAAATCATGAGTAATCATCTGAATTAACACTGTTATTAGTTTTGATTGTATAAAAATTAATTTATTGCAAAATGAAAAGGGTAAATCTGGTTGCATCACTTTTATTTGTTCCCCCAATAAATATTACTTATCAAATTAGATTGTCCCGGGAAAATTCCAATGCAAATCATAACTTCATATCTTTATTCAATAATAAAAAAATATTTTTAGCAGCAGCCAAAATACTATATTAAAAAAAAACATGTTAAAAAAAGCGGAAAAAAATATCAAAAAAGCCGTTTTATTCGAGTCACAGGGGAAGGTAAAAGAATCGAAAAAATTATTACAGGAGGCTTTAAAAGTAACAAAAGAATCTTATGGGGAAATACATCCGGATGTATATAAAATATTAAGCAATTTAGCTGTACACTATGCCACACAGGGCAAATATTATGAAGCTGAACCGCTATTTAAAAAAGCTCTGGAAATCAGCAGAAAAACATTCGGAGAAGAAAATCCCGAAATTTGCAATGCTTTAAGTAATCTTGCAAATATCTATTCTTACTGGCAGAAGTACGAAGATGCGGAAAAACTGCATAAGAAAGCTTTAGCCATAAGAGAAAAAATTTACGGAGAAGCTCACCCCGAAGTAGCGGCTTCTTTAAATAATCTCGCAATATTGTATGAAAATCAGGAGAAATATTCTGATGCGGGAATATTATATAAAAGAGCTCTCGAGATCTGGTCGAAAACGAACGGTAAAAAGCTTTTATATGTCGCTCTTGCGAAAAACAATTTAGCCAATATTTACCTGAAGGAAGGTAAATATAATGATGCAGAGAAACTGTACCTTGACGCAATAAGTATTAATGAGAAAAAATCCCTGAGGGAAAATTCAGAGTTCACTGCATTATTAAATAATATTGCGTATTTGTATTTAAAAAAGGGTGATTTTAAAAAAGCCGAATTAATGCTGAAAAGAGTAATAAACATTTACAAAAAAAATAAAGGTCTTGATAATTTAAATCTGGGTCTTGCTCTGGAAAACCTTGCCGAGATTTATGAAATTAAGAATCAGTATTTCAAAAGCAGTGTTTATTACAAAAAATCTCTGAATGTTTATATAAAATTAAAGGATTTTAACCATCCCGACATAATTATTTCTCTGATTAAAAAGATGTCAAGTGTATATTTAATGCAGAATAAAAGAAATGATTTGGTTTCAGTATTATCCAAAATCTTAAAATATATGTCCAGGTTTTTAAAATCTGACCATAGTATACTTAGTTTTTTAAATAATCACATGAAAAAATTACCATTTACGGATTCTATTTCAAAGAATTCTGTGCATAGTTTTATTATTATACTCACAATTTTTTATTTATACATATAATTTCACTTAAAGCATAAAAATGAAACCCCAGGTAAATAAAATAAAATTCAGCAAACTTATAACAATAAAAATACTTGTGATTTTTACGTTATTTTCTGCCGGGTGGATATTTCTGACAAACAATATTATTTCGAAAATCCTCAACTTATCCAGTGAATTAACCAAGGTATTTATTTATAACGGGTGGTTATATGCAATAGTAACAGGATTAATATTTTATTTCCTTATAGCAAAGTACAATATGCATATATATGAAGAGTCAAGTATTGTAACAAACAGAAAAGTACAAAAGCACATGAAAAAATGGCCTTGGTATCTGATTATAATAGTCCTTTTATCTTCACTGGGGGTATTCCAGGTTGATTCCTTATTTTACAAGATACAAAAAGCGGAATACAAGGAAGAAAGCGAAAATGAATTAAAATCAATTTCGGAATTAAAAGTAAATTTTATTAATAACTGGAAAAATGAACGATCTAAATGCGCAGGAATATTTTTAAATAATCCGATAGTCAACGGAAAGATTGTTAAATATATCCAAAACAATAAAAGTAATTCAGCTGAACTGGAATCATTATTCAGTTCATTCCTCTCAGACAGTAATTTCACAAATATTTGCCTGCTTGATTTGCAGGGCAATGCATTATTAAATGTTTTTTCATCATCCGAAAATATTAATAATATAAATAAATTAAAGACAGGAGACTATTATAAGGAGAATAAACAAATCCTTTCTGATTTCAGGATAAATGAATCTGATCCTGAGAAGCTTTCAATTGATATTTTTATCCCTGTATTCAATCACGATAACTATAATTCCTGTCCTGTCGGAGCTGTGATGTTCAAAGTTGACCCTTACAGGGTTTTATTCCCATACATACAGTCATGGGCAACAAGCAGTAAATCCGCCGAGACAATATTAATCAGATATGAAAAGGATTCCGTATTGTATTTAAATCCCCCGAAAAATTTAAATAATACGGAGTCCTATTTTAAAAAACACATTTTAAATTCAGAACTTTCAAACTTGGATTTGTACAATTGTAATAATAATATAGTTGAGACGAAAGATTACAGGGATAAAAAAGTTCTCGCATCAGTTTATAAAGTACCCGATACAGAATGGTACTTAATATCCAAAATTGACCAGGAAGAAATTTATTCTGACCTCCTGAAAAGCGCCAAGCTATTTACGATTTTACTTGCAATAGTAATTATCGGGGGCGGATTAACGATTATTTTATACTGGAGAAAGCATATTGCAAGACATTATAAAAAACAATATGAAACCGAGCTTGAAAAGCTTGCTCTCGCACGTAATTTTGAATTTATGACAAAATATGCAAATGATATTATCCTTCTTGCTGACGAAAACTGGAACCTTGTTGAAGCTAATGAAAGGGCAATATCAGTATATGGTTACAGTCGGGATGAGTTGCTTAATATGACAGTTTTGGAGTTAAGAACCGAAGAGCAGCAGAAATTATATACTGAACAAATAGCAGATATTGATATTAATGACGGTGTATTGCTTGAAACAGTGCACAGAAGAAAAGACGGCACTGTCTTTAATGTTGAGAGCAGCATAAGAAAAATAAGTATTGACGGAAACACTTTTTACCAGGCAATTTTGCGCGATATAACCGAAAGAAAAATTGCAGAGGATGAGTTGAGAAAATCAAAAGAGAAAGCGGAAGAAATGAACAGGTTGAAATCCACTTTTCTCATGAATATGGGACACGAATTGAGGACTCCGCTGAACGGGATTATAGGCTACGCGGATTTTCTAAATGATGAACTTGAAGATGAAAAGCAGAAAGAAATGGTTGGAATTATTATTGACGGCGGAAAAAGATTAACAAGGACTCTTAACTCTATAATTGATTTATCCATTATAGAATCGAATGAAGTTGAAGTTAATCTCAGACCTTTAAAATTATCTGAAGTCGTTAAAGATTCGGTTACGCAGTTAAAAAGCATGGCCGAAGAAAAGAATTTGAAAATTACATCCAACTTCGGGGAAAATATTTATTCAAACCTGGATTCTGGACTCATAAACAGAATTATTTACAATCTGATTCATAATGCCATTACATATACAAAAGAAGGGGACATAAAAGTGGAAGTTGGTAAAGAATGCCTGAACAATCGTGAATATGCATATCTAAGGGTTACGGATTCGGGAATTGGTATTCCGGAAAATAAAATGAAAATAATNNGGATTAACCATTACAAAAAAATTCACGGAACTCATGAACGGCAAAATTCTGGTAAAAAGTATGACAGATATAGGCTCGGAATTTACAGTGATGTTTCCGCTGGTAAAAATTCATCATCAAAATAATAACTCAATTGCACCGGAACTTAAAAAGGTAGCTGATCAGGCGCAAAAAATTATTAATCAAACCGCAAAAAAAATATTAATTTTAAACGGTAATAAAGATATAATAGATACAAAAACAAATATTTTAAAATGCATCTGTAAAACCGATACTGTGGATTCCGAAGAACTTGCGCTGGAGATAATCAGGAAAAATTGTTATGATGTTATTCTAATGGAGCTGGGCGTTAACAATGTTAACCGTCTCCAGATAGCACAGAGGATAAGAGAAATAAAGGGATATGAAAAAACACCTATTCTGGCAGTTACTGATTCCGAATCTACCAAAAGCAGAGAGATTTGTTTACAGGAAGGATGCTCGCATTATTTAACCAAGCCTTTCCAGCTGACCGATCTAATACAGTTAGTAAATCAGCTTTTAGGAAATAAATAAAATTTTACAATAATAAAATGATAAATTTTAAAAATAAAATCCGTATGAAAAAATTTGTAGCTTTCTGTTTGGTTTTATATTCAATTATTTTTTCAGAATTTGTTTTCTCACAAACAAGCTGGGTTACACTCACGAGCAACACAACAAATAATTTGACCGGGGTTTGTTTTGTTAATACAAATACAGGTTTTGCCGTTGGGGAAAACAGTACAATCCTGAAGACCACTAATGCAGGAGCAATTTGGACAGCCCTCTCAAGTCCTGTATCAGCATCATTTAAGGGTATACATTTTGCTAATGTAAATACTGGATATATCTGTGGTTTACATGGTGTTATTATAAAAACAACAGATAACGGTCTAAGTTGGAGCAATATAAGTACTGATACTACAGACTGGAATGCGATATTCTTTGTT
>PMIW01000230.1 GCA_003158365.1 Ignavibacteriota bacterium
GATTTATTTCAAAAGAAATAAACAACGTAGCACTAGTACACCAGTTGATTTTTGATTATGTTCTTGGCACGGAAACATATTTTAATGATATTTCCAGATTTAACAATGGTACGTTATATCTGTTTAATGATAAAGGAAAGACAGAAAAAGAATATTGGAATGTTGAAAAATTATATAATGAAAAATTAATTTCAAAAGGTGAAGCCCTCGAGATGCTGAGTTCCCAGCTACATGAAAATACCAATTTGTATTGTTCTGATACTGATAAATTACTTGTTGCTCTGACAGGCGGATTCGACGGCAGGGCAAATCTGGCTTTGCTGGATAAAAAGCCGGAGGATTTTTTATGCTATTCATACGGCATGCAGGGGAGCCGGCAGATTGAAATTCCAAAATTGATTACAAAGGAATTGAAAATAAATTATAATCCTGTATTACTGGATGCAAAGTATGAAGCAGAGCATGATGAGTGCACACTTGAAGCCATCGAGTATTCAAATGGAAACGCTCCGATAATACGCTCAAATTATCCTTATGCATATAAGATACTGAGTTCCTATTCCCGTACAATCATGACAGGGCTTTTTGGCAGCGAGGTGATGAGACCGCTGCATAATCTCGGCATAATGATGAATGACTATTCCGAGAAATTATTTTTAAGCGACAACCCTAAAAGTACCCTGCGGGAAATTATAAGTGATGTGAAAAGTAAAAATTATATTGATGAAAAAATAATAGATGATAATACAGAAGCAATAGTAGAAAAAATATATGAGGAGCACTTCGAAAAATATAAAAACTATAATAAGATTTTAAGATTTTTCTTTTTTATAATTCAGGAAGGTGTGAGAAAATATTTCAGCCAGGAGATACAGATTGAGCGGATGTTTGTAACAACAAGATTTCCGTTTTTTGATGGTGATTTTGTACAATTGATGTTTAAAACTCCGTTTGCAGGAATGTATAACGGATTTTTGGGAAAGAGTAAAATCAAACGCAGGAAAGGACAATTATTATACGCGTACATTTACAGGAGATTTAAACCCGGGCTCGGGAAAGTCGAGCTTGACAGGGGATATAAACCTGATGATCTTTTAAAACCATTCCCTTTTAATTATTTATATATTTTAAAAGGCGTAAAAAAAATCAGTGCTTATAAGAAAATAAAAGGAAACGATACTTTCGATTCAGTTAAATGGACTAAAGGATTTATAACCGATACTTTGGAAAATCAAAAAGACAAATCAGGAAAGTTTGCCGGTGGATTGAAGGAAAGTTTTTATTCGGGTGCATATACAGGGGATTTACTGAAATATTCACACATGATTTCAGTTTACAAATACATTAATTCCATATAAACAGATTTGAAAATATTAATAATATCCAATCTCAGACCCAACAAAAGCGGAATAACAGAGCAGGTTTACAATATAAGAAGAGGGTTAATTGAAGAATCGCACGACATTTCACTTATTTCTACTTACGGTACAATATTTAAAAGATTAAAAGGTATTGCGCAGGCTTTTAAAGAAGCGTTTAAAAGTGATCTGGTTATAGGTACGGGTTGCGCGTTTTACGGGTTTCTGCCGGTTGCAGTAGCAAGTATCGCTGCATATTTTGCGGATAAACCAGTTTTTTATAATTTCCACGACGGTCAGGCAGAAGTTTTCTTAAAAAAATCCGAAAGACTTGTAAAGTTTTTTATAAGAAATAAAAAAGTTGTAGTCGCATCCGAATTCGTAAATGAAGTCTTTAAAAAATTTAAGTTCAATTCTGAATTAATACCTAATATTTTTGATTTTAATTCTTTTCCGAAAAGGGAAAGCGAATTTGCATGGAATAAGAAAATTATCTGGGCAAGAAGTTTTGAAAATATTTACCAGCCTGAACTTGCTTTGAAAATAGCTTTAAAAACTCTGGAAAAATCCGATTGTGAATTTCATTTTTACGGAGACGGCTCGTTATATGAAAATCTTAAAAAGAAATATCGGCATACCGGAATTATTTTCCACGGTCTGGTAGTAAGAGAGCAGATTTTAAAAGATTTATCCGAATCATCAGTTTTTCTTAATACAACTTTATACGACAACATGCCTAATTCTTTTTTTGAATCGGGTTTTTATAAATTGTTGGTATTGAGCACCAGGGTTGGAGGAGTAGCAACAACTTTTGATGACAGCGAGGTCGTTTTTGCAAAAGATAACGGTATTAATTCGTTTACAGAAGTTCTGTCTGATATACTTGAGAATCCTTNNAAAAAAATAAATAATATTTACCTGAATTAATTAATATGTGCGGAATTTGCGGAATAGTTAATTTTAATAAAAAGCCTGTGGAAGAAATCTCCATCAGGAAAATGATGCTTGAAATAAAACATCGGGGTCCTGATGATGACGGGGTGTATATTAAAGATAACATTGGTCTTGGATTCAATAGGTTAAGCATAATTGATTTGACTAAATCGGGGCATCAGCCTATGTTCGATGAATCGGGGAGGTATGTTATAATTTTCAACGGTGAGATTTATAATTATATAGAAATAAGGGATGAATTAAAGTCAAAAGGATACAGGTTCAAGTCAAGCGGGGATTCAGAGGTCTTATTATACTCCTACATTGAATGGGGGAAAGACTGCCTGAACCGTTTCAACGGCATGTTTGCGTTTGCGATATGGGATTTGACGGAGAAAAAAATGTTTATTGTCAGGGACAGGTTTGGAGTCAAGCCTTTTTATTATTATCTGGATAACGATACTTTTATTTTCGGCTCGGAAATCTGTGCAATATTAAGTGTTATGGATAAAAAAATAAAGCAAAATGATGATACGATATTTGACTACATAGTATTCAACAGGACAGACCAGACAGAATCTACTTTTTTCGAAAATATTTTAAAACTTCAGCACGGCAGTTTTATAGAAATCGAAAATAATAAATTTACCAAGGGAAAATGGTACAATCTCACTGAAAATCTGGGAAAACCGTTTGAGAGTCCCGATGAATTTGCTGAATTACTAAGCTCTTCGATTGGATTAAGGCTGAGAAGTGACGTGCCTGTAGGTGTTTGTTTAAGCGGAGGTCTTGATTCTTCTGCAATTGTTTCTTTGCTTTTAAAAGACTTCAATCAAAAAGACATTAATACTTTTTCTGCGGTATTTAATAAAGAAGGGCATAAGTATGATGAATCCGGATATATAAATGAATACAGAAATCTGATTGAAAATATGTTTTTTATTTCCCCGACTTCAGATTCATTAATGGGGGACATTAATAATTTTGTCAGGGCGCATAATGAACCTGTAACATCCACTTCACACTATGCCCAGTTTAAGGTTATGGAACTCGCGAAAGCCAATGTGGTCGTTACTCTCGACGGGCAGGGAGCGGATGAACTCCTGGCAGGATACCATTATTTCTTCGGGATATATTTTAAAGAACTGTTAATGAAAGTAAAGTTATTAAAACTTTCTTCGGAAATATTTAATTATACAGTTACTCATAGAGATTTGTACGGACTGAAAACATTTTTATATTTTCTTGCCCCTTCGTTTTTAAAAACAAAAATGAGAGTTATCGAAAAAGGCTATCTTGAAAAAGAATTTTATAAAAATCATTCGGGTGATAATGTGGTTGTCGATAATATTTACGGTTCAAACAGCATATATGAAGCTCTTATAAATCATTTTGAATACAAACTCGAGCATTTACTAAAGTGGGAAGACAGAAATTCAATGTGGTATTCCCTCGAAGCAAGAGTTCCGTTTCTTGATTACAGGCTTGTAGAAAGAACACTTTCGATGGATTCTTCTTTTAAAATTAGAAAAGGAATGACTAAGTTTCTATTAAGAGATTCGATGAAAAATATATTGCCCGAAAAAATTAGGATGAGAAAAGATAAAATCGGTTTTAATACACCCGAAGATGAATGGTTCAGGACACCGGTATTCCGGAAAATGATATACGATATACTTGATTCAAAATCATTTGCAAGCAGGGGATATGTCGAAGTAAAAAAAGCAAAAGAGCTGTATTCAAAGCACCTAAATAATAAAGTAAATATTTCAAGAGATATATGGAAGTGGATTAATATTGAATTGTGGTTCAAAGAATTCATAGACAAATGATGAGCAGGGATTTTACACTGGAAATATTGAAAGAATTATTGCACGAGTTGAAGAGAAAAGAGTATAAAATCATTCCTTTTAAAGATTATTTGAATAACAAAAATGAAAAAATAATAATTCTGAGGCATGATGTTGATAAGCTGCCACTAAGGTCATTAATGTTCGCCGAAATTGAAAAAACACTGGATATAATTGGTACTTATTATTTCAGAATTGTCAAAGAGAGTTTTAACACCGATATATTAAAGAAGATTGTATCGATGGGGCACGAAATAGGTTACCATTATGAGGACCTTGCACTGGCAAACGGGAATTATGAAAAGGCTTTTGAATTATATAAAAAACATCTTACTGAATTTGAAAAAATCAGTAAGGTAAAGACTATTTGCATGCACGGCAGCCCGCTTTCAAAATGGGATAACAGAAAACTATGGGAAAAATATTCTTATAAAGACAGCGGCATAGTTGCGGAGCCATATTTTGATTTGGATAAAGAGAAAGTTTTTTATATTACTGATACAGGAAGGCGATGGGACGGAAGCAAGGTCAGCATAAGAGATAAGGTAAACAGCAGTTTTAGTAATGTGTACAAATCAACCCGTGATATTATAGAATCCATAAAAGAGAATACTTTCCCTGAACAGGTAATGTTTACATTCCATCCCCAAAGATGGAGCGATGGGATTATTGATTGGTCAAGCGAAATGATTAAACAGAAATCAAAAAATATTATAAAAAAAGTTATTGTAAAAAGGATTAAATGAACTACGAAATACTTACGGATTACAATTCGATAGATATTAATAAATGGGCGGAGTTTGTAAAAAATCACCCTGATGGAAATGCTTTTCAGACTCCGGAGATGTTTCGTATTTATAAATCCGCAAAATTTTATGAACCGGTGGTAATTATTTGTGAAGATGAAATTACTGAAATACAGGGCCTGATTGTTTCGGTAATTCAGCGGGAATTCAGTGGAGTGCTTGGCAAATTATCCTCAAGGTCCATAATATGGGGCGCTCCCTTAATTAAAGGTAATAATCCCGAAATTCTTAATATATTACTGAAAGGTTATGATAATTATATAAAAAAGAAAGCTGTTTATACTCAAATCAGAAATTTATGGGATACTGAAGAGCTTAAAAATGATTTTGAGAAATGCGGATATATTTATGAGGACCATCTGAATATTTTGATAGATTTAACAAAAAGTGAAGAAATATTATGGAAGGAAATATATTCCAGAAGAAGAAGCCAGATCAACAAATCTGAAAGAAAGGGTATATCGGTAAAAATATTTGATGAACCGGTTCTGGTTGAAGAAAGTTATAATATACTTCTCGATGTATATGAAAGAGCAAAGCTTCCTCTGCCGGGAAGGGAGTTTTTTAAAGAAGCAAATAAAATTCTCGCTGAAAAAGGTTATTTGAAATTTTTTGGTGCATTTTATAATGATAGGATTGTCGGTGTTATGTATCTTTTATGCTACAACGGAAGAACTTATGAATGGTATATCGGCAGCTATCTGGATTATATGAGGATGCATCCGAATGATTTAGTTATCTGGGAAATTCTTAAATGGGGAAAAGAAAACGGTTATAGGATTTTTGATTTTGGCGGTGCAGGCAGACCGGACAGGGAATACGGGGTGAGAGAGTACAAGAAGAAATTCGGAGGCGCCACATTGAATTTAGGAAGATATCAAAAAGTACACAACAGATTCCTCATGAATATATCGGTTGTCGGCTTTAAAATCTGGCAGTTCTTTAAATTCGGATTCAGAACAAGTTGAAAATACTAATTGCAATTAGCCATCCTTCGCATGCGAATTTTTTTAAAGAAGCGGCAAGGATACTTAAAAATGACGGTTATGAAATAATTATTTCCACTCTGAACAGGGGAAGACTCGTTCAGATAGTGGATAAAGAATATATCGGATTCGAAAGGTATATTGCCGGAGAACACAGAGGCAACAGATTTTCCATTATATTAAATGTAAATATATTAAGATTCTTCAAGCTTCTGAAAATTTCCTTTTCAAAGGATATTGATTTTGGTCTGAGTGTAGGAAGCTTCACTTTGGGTGCAGCACTTAAATTATTACTAAAGCCAAATATCCAGTTCGATGATGACCCGGAAAGAAAGATGAATATTTTTCTGGAAAATATTACAGCTACTAAAGTATTTTTTCCTCCTGTCATTTATCCGGGTAAAAAAGTTTTTATTTTTAATGCCTTAAAAGAATGGTCACATCTCTCGCCAAAATATTTCTCCCCGAATGCAGATTTTCTCAGGGAGTTCGGGCTGAAACCTAAGGAATATTTTCTTGTAAGAGACATAAGCACAGGTTCGCTTAACTATATGAAACAGGACCCGGAAATAATTCTGAAAATTGCAAAAGAATTGCCTGAAAATTATAAAGTAATATTATCACTCGAAAATAAAAGTAATTTTTCTAAATATCCGGAAAACTGGATTATATTAAACGAGCCTGTTCAGGATTTCTACAGCCTTTTATATTACAGTAAACTTGTAATATCCACGGGGGACAGCATTGCAAGGGAAAGCGCAATGCTTGGAGTGCCCGGTATTTATTGCGGGTTCAGGGAAATGAAAGCCAATGATATTTTAATTAATAAAGGTATGTTCTTCCACTCTAAACCCGGTGATATCGCGGGTTTAGCAAAAAAAATTCTGAACAATGAATTAAATTTTAAAAGACAGGAAGATTTCAGAAATGAATTAATGACTGAATGGGAAGATGTAACAGAACTTATAGTAAAAACAGTAAAACATTATGATAATTAGAAATGAGAAAGTCTAATGTAAATTCTACCGGCAGGCTTTATCCAAGAACGAAAAACTATTTTCAAAAAGTGTTTTTCAGGAAGTTATTCGGAAAAAAAGCATACAGGTTTTTCAAGGTATTTAAAATAATATTACTTAATAAACTTGGAATAAGTTTTGAAATCAGTGAATTTCTGAAACAAATAATAAAAAAGGACTATGTGATTTTCGATGTAGGAGCAAACCTGGGACAATATGCCGTTCGCATAAGCCCATTACTAAATAATAAGGGAAAATTAATTTGCATTGAACCTGTCAGGGGTGATTATGAGTATCTGCAAAAAATCAAAAGTAGGTATAAATTCAATAATCTCGAATGCTTTAATTATGCGGTCAGTGATTACGTTGGTGAAAGCACATTATACATACCAGTAATAGAAAATGATATTGAACTTGATACGCGCGCGACTATTGATTTGGAAAATTACTATTTTAATTATGAAAAATATAATACGCAAAAAGTTGAAGTTACTACATTAAGTGCTTTATTCGGAAAATTGAATTTATCCGGAATTGACATTATCAAATCCGATACGGAAGGCAACGATAAAAAAGTTTTAACCGGTTCAATCGATTTAATAAAAAAATATTATCCTTTGATGTTAGTGGAAGATTCGCACAAAGAAGATTGGCTGAAAAATATATATGAAACCGGTTATTTACCATTTTATGTTATAAATAATTTATTTTTAATCAATGCCGATAACACATCCGGCGATGAAGAAAATATTAAATTTGATTTGCTCGTATTAATTCCGTCTTCCAGATTGCAGGATTATGATAAATATATAATTAAATAATGATTTATAAGTGAATATATTAGTTGATATAGGACACCCCGCTCATGTACATCTGTTAAAGAATTTTATTAGGATAATGAAGGAGAAAGGGAATAAGGTAATTGTAACTGTCAGGGATATTCCTTCGGCAAAAAGATTACTTGAGATATATAATATCGATTATATAGAATTTGGAAGTAAATCTTTTTCTTTGATCGGGAAAGTTTTTAAGCAGCTTAAATATGATAAAATAATGCTGGATTTGGTAAAAAAGCATGATATAGAAATTGGTATCGGAACATCTTTAACGGTTGCACAGGTTTCCAGGATTTCGAAAATGAAATCTTTTATTCTCGATGATGATGATTCTGCGGTTCAACCACTTTTTACAAAATTTGTTCACCCGTTTTCCGATTATCTCTTATCCCCGGATGTATTGAATTTTGAGAGGAAGAAAAAAAATCATATTACATATCCGGGTTACCACGAACTTGCCTATTTGCACCCGGATAGATTTACTCCTGATAAAAAAGTGCTTGAGGAATCAGGTATAAAGGACGGTGAAGATTATTTCGTATTGAGATTTAATGCATTCAAAGCACATCATGATTACGGCATTAAAGGCATTTCCAATGAAAATAAAAGAAAACTTATAAATATGTTAAAAGACAAAGGTAAAGTTTATATAACGACGGAAAAAGATATAGAACCTGAATTTAAAGAATACCAGTTAAAAATAACCCCGGAAAAAATACACTCACTGCTTTATTATGCTAAAATGTTTATAGGAGACAGCCAGACAATGACATCGGAAGCCGCCGTGCTGGGAACTCCCGCATTCAGGTGTAACTCATTTGCAGGCAGGATTTCCTATCTTAACGAAGAGGAATACAAATACGGGTTGACGTTCGGATTTAAACCTGCTGAATTTGAATTTATGATAAGAGTTATCAGGCAATATCTGAATGTAGCAAATCTTAAGGAAATCTGGGCATTGAAACGGGAAAAGTTACTTTCTGATAAAATAGATGTTACTTCGTTTTTAGTGGATATAATCAGTAATTATCCTGAAAGTGTAAAGAAATGTAAATAATTGTAAAAAATCTTAAACTTTATATCTTTTAATATTTATCTTTATTATTTTTACAATAAGGGAAAAAAGAAACGGGATGAGATATCCAAATAAAGGTTAATGAATGATAAATGTTTAAAAATTTATTTATCGAAAAAAAAGTAACTCCCAAATTCAACCCTTGTGAAATTGTCGATAAAGAGTTAGTTTACTATTTCTCAAAATATATTAATCCTTTCGACGTAGATACAAGGATATTGGATACCTCTACAGCTTTTAATGTAGAATCAATAACTCCTCCCGTAAAAAACATTATTAATTTACGGAAAATTAATAATATCAAATCAATCAATAAATTCTTTGAAACTGCAAATAAAAAACTGCCTTTTAATGGTACAGTAATAGGATGTGTTGAATCTTATAATGAAAGAAGGTTCCGGATTAATGAAAGTTTCCCGAGACTAATTTCAAAGTTTATTTATATTAATGATTTTCTTGTCCACAGAGTATTCCCTAAAATCTCAATAACCAGGGGAATTTATAAGTATTTCTTTAATGATAAAAATAAAGCCTTGTCTGTAACGGAAACTTTCGGAAGGCTTTTTTCGTGCGGCTTCGAAGTGATTAACAGTACAGTCATAAATAATCTGCTTTATTTTATCTGCAAGAAAGTTCGGGACCCTTTTTATGATGAAGAACCTACAAACGGTATTATCTATAAGATGAAAAGAATCGGCAAGGATGGAAAGATAATTAAAGTTTATAAAATCCGCACAATGAATCCTTATGCCGAATATTTGCAGAATTTTCTTTTTAAGGAACATAATTTAAAAGAAGGCGGAAAATTTAAAAATGATTTCAGGGTTACTTCCTGGGGAAAATTTCTGAGGAAGTACTGGCTGGATGAAATTCCGATGATATTTAATTTTTTGAAAGGCGATATTAAGCTTGTTGGTGTCAGACCGCTTAGCAAGCATTATTACAGTTTGTATTCGGACTCAATGAAAGAATTGAGATTAAAATTTAAGCCCGGTTTATTACCTCCCTTTTATGCGGATATGCCGAAAACTCTGGATGAAATTATGGAATCCGAAAAGACATATTTAACAGCGTACGAAAAAAATCCATTTAGGACTGATTTTAAGTATTTCTTTAAAATTATAAGAAATATAATTTTAAGAAAAGCAAGAAGTTCTTAATCCAAACTTAATTAATGAAGAAGTTTTTATTTACGGTAATTTTCATTACCTTCGGGACGTGTTTATTCTCTCAGGTGGAACTTGTACCTCCTTCTCATCCCGTCTATGATTATTTGAAAAGGATGCAGTTGCTTAATGTATTGGATAATTATAATTCATCGGTTATTCCGGTTTCAAGACAGCAGATTGCCATTTACTTAAAAAAAATAAGTGAAAACAGGTCACAATTGACAGGTCTGGATAAAGATATTCTGAGGGATTATCTGGTTGAATGTGAATTTGATATTAATAAAACCGTTAATTCAAGCTATTCGTTATTTAAAAAACTGGACATCCCTGAAATTTTTAATGATAAAAAACAGAAGTATTTATATAATTACATCGACAGTAATGCATCTTTGTTTTTGGATATAAACGGATTTTTATCACAGAGAAATTCAACCGGTGATTCTCTTGGCACGCATTCAATTTCTTTGGGGGAAATAGGTATCAGAGTGCGGGGTACATTGTATGATGCAGTAGGCTATTATTTAAGAATGTCGAACGGGCAGGTGATTAAAGGAAACCAGGGTGATATTGACATGTCAATTATTACATTTCCAAAGTTTAGTGCAAATACAAAATACAGGTATGAGAATCATAGTTTCGATACATATGAAGGATATTTAAGATACAGTACAAAAGATGAATGGTTTTCATTAACTGCAGGCAGGGAGGCGCTGCTCACTGGTTTCGGGTAT
>PMIW01000005.1 GCA_003158365.1 Ignavibacteriota bacterium
TTTAGTAACCGGATTAAACGGATTAGGATAATTTTGGGATAAATTATATTTTCCGGGCAGTGAAACTTCAATTGTCGAGCTTAATGTGAAATATTCATAATTTCCATTATAATCAATCTGTTTTAATCTGTAGCTGTATTTTCCGCTTCCTAATTTATTATCTGAGAAATTATAACTGCTTATTCCGTTTGTATTACCATTGCCTTTTATAAATCCAATTTTTGACCAATTTTCTGTGTTTCCGCTGACTAAGGTTCTTTCTATGTCAAATCCGTAGTTATTTTCTTCATAGGATGTAGCCCAGTTTAAATTTACATTTCTTCCCTGGGAATTTGAAGTAAACGACTCAAGCTTTACAGGCATTGGTGACTCATTTATTTTTGAAATTGCACCATTATTTGCATCAGAAACTACATTTGCATTTGGACCAGCAAGTACCAAATCCATATGCCAGGAATGTGTTGCGGTTGCCGGGAAAGTATATGTATCCCAGTTTGCACCGTTATCTACACTTTTGAAACTCTGAGTAGTTGCATCGTTTGATACAATTATATATACGGTATTGGTTCCCGGTACCCATTTTACATTACAGTAACCTGTAATTGTGCATGGAATTGTTTGTGAAAACCAGTTCATTCCGCCATCTGTAGTTCTAGCGACTGTGGTTGATGTGCCGTCTGTTGCAGCAATTCCGTTAAGTTTATTTGAATTAAATGAAATACCTGAGACAAAGCCGGAACTTCCGCCGCCACCAACTAATGTCTTTAAATTCCAGGTAGTTCCACCATCTGCTGTGAAGTATATTCTATAAGGAGCTGAATTTAAGCCAAATCCATAAAAATTCGCGTCGATAACAAAGACCGAATTTTGAGCTGAAGCTGTTCCTGTTAATGGAGGATTTGTAACTGTCCATGTATTTCCACCATCCCAGGTTTTTGCCAGATAATAAACACCACCAGGAATCGGAGGGTCACTCTGAGCTATACCAAATAGCGGATTGGATCTTGAAAAAACTATACCGTTAAAGAATGCTCCGGTACCTCCGGTTGTTAAAACCGTATTCCAGCTTGTGCCACCATTTGTCGTCTTATAAACGCGTGCATTTCCGCCTGCACCGCCTGCAACACCGCCATCTCCCACAAATATCGTATTTGCATCTTTAGCCCAGACGCAGTATACTTCCAATAAAATCCCTGTTGTGGATATTGCAGTAAAATTCACTCCGCCATTTGTTGTTCTATATATATATGGAGTCCCGCTTGCGCCACCTGCAACTACATATGTATTTGCATCAACGACCGAAACACTTGGATAAGTACCTAAATTTGCAAGTGTATTTATCTGAGCCCATTGTGAATTTGCAGACTCATAAGGAAACAGCATCGAAATCATTAAAATGACTGCTGCTGTAAATATACTTATGCTTTTTGTTTTTGTTGTTTTCATTTTTTTGTCCCTTAAATATTGTTATTATTATAATAGCAAATTTGGTGCCAAAAATATCTAAAGAGTGTTATATTAAGAGATTTGCTTTTAATATATTGTTAATTCAGTAATATATTAAAAATTGATATTATATTTTGATTTTGTATAATAAATTTTCTTATATAGTATACACTTAATTAAAAGTAATTTACAATTATTAGTAGTACATAAACTATAATATTATTATAATATATTGTTTATACTGTTATTAAAACAGATATTCACCAAAAAGATACTTTATTTTCAATAATTTTAGCTCTATTTCATCTAATTCATTACAAATCCAAATTAATCAATTAAAGCCATACTATGTTTTTAATTCACAATAAAAATATAACTTTATAATTAGAATTAGTTTTATTATAATATATTACCTGTTAAACTATTCGAGCTTTACAATTATTTTTTTCAATTTAAATTAAAAAAATATGAAGCTTGTATTATCAACAATTTTTTCGACACTCACATTATTTATATTTGCATTCCTGTTTTACTGGGTTGTATTTTCTGCGGGGTTTATGGGCAGTTATTTGCACATAATGAGAACACCGGAAGGTCAGATAATGTGGGCAAATATTGTCGGATTTCTAATCCAGGGTTTTTTACTCAGTGTTGTTTACAAATATTATTACAAAGGTGAATCTTCATTAAAAGAAGGATTAATTTTCGGTTTATTAATCGGATTATTGACTTCAATTCCTTTTTTGTTTTTCATGTGGGCTAATTATACTTTGCACTGGAAAACTGTCCTGGCTGAAGGAGCAGGAATGGGATTCAGACTATTAGTTGCAGGCATAGTTATAGGCCTCACGTTTGGGAAAAGACATAAAAATTAGAATTCCAAATACACAGTATTAAATTACAATTTAGCCGAAATAATTTTTATTAACTCATTTTTATTTATAAAAATTGTAGCTATTTTCTATTATCAAATTTAAATTATTTATTTATGAGATTTTCTAAAAGTTATTTTTTCATTTCAGGTATTCTTTTATTATTTGCTAATTTATTAAATGCACAAATTAGCGTTGAAGGAAAACCTTTAAGCAATTCAGTAATACTCAAAAGTACAGTACAAACAATTGAAATGTCTTCCTTTGATTTACAGAAACTTCAAAATGAAGACGCAATCGAATCCCAGGCAAAGGATATTCCACCGAGATTTGGAAATCCTTTTCACGTAAATTTTGGATACACAAATTCAGGGACAAAAGAAGTATTATCAGATGGTTCTAAAATCTGGAGGTTAAAAATTAAATCTTCCGGAGCAAATTCAATTAATCTTATCTTTGATAAATTTAATATGCCTGCCGGCTCTTCATTATTTATATACAATGAGAGTAAAAAGCAGATTACCGGGGCATTTACTGAGCAGAATAATTCATTCAATGGAAAATTTTCGACAACACCTGTGGGGGGTGATGTTATTACATTAGAATACAATGCTCCTTCATATGTTACTGAGGAGCCTCTTATAAATATTTCTGTTGTGGTTCATGCATATAAAAATGTGTTTCATCTTGCTGAAAAACTTACAGACGATTATGGCGGTTCGGGTTCATGTAACAGAAACATAATATGCCCAGAAGGTGATCCTTACAGAAACCAGATTAGAGGAGCAATTCTGCTTCTTCTTTCAGATAATACTAGAATTTGCTCAGGCTCAATGATTAATAACACACGAAACGACGGCACGCCATATATGCTTACTGCAAATCATTGCTGGGATTCTTCTTCAGATACATGGATTGTAATGTTCAATTACCAATCAGCACTTTGTCCGAATCTATCCGGTGATGGACCGACAAACATGACCATTTCCGGTACTACTTTAATGGCAAAAAATGCATATTCGGATTTTTGTCTTGTAAAATTAAGCAGTAAACCACCAGTATCTTATAACACATATTATAACGGCTGGAATCATTCAAACGTACCAGCGACCAGCGGATTTTGTATTCACCATCCGGATTGTGATGTAAAGAAAATATCTTTTTCAACTACACCTTATACTCCGACATCATATAATAATCCTGCAGTTCCGGGAGACAGCACTCACTGGCATGTGTTATGGGCTTCCATTCCAAGCACAGGACTAACTCCTATCACTGAACCGGGTTCATCAGGTTCGCCGCTATTCGACCAGAATAAACGAATTGTCGGTCAACTGCACGGAGGACCATCATCCTGCACAGCATCTGATAAGTCAGATTACTATGGAAAATTTTCCAGCTCATGGAATTATGGAACTACACCTGCAACAAGATTAAGAGACTGGTTAGATTCTGTAAATACAGGTGTAATGTTTCTTGAAGGGTATGACCCGAATGCAGGTCCATTAAATACATTTAATTTACAAACACCCGCAGCAGGTACTGTAATTACTTCAATTGCAGGTTCAACGACAACTGTAACTTTTAACTGGGATACTTCTACTGCAGCAGCAACTTATAAATGGATTTTCGGTTCATCATTGCCAACCAGGCAATTAACAATTCCTATTAACATCAGACCATTAACAATGACACTTGGCCAGCTCGATAACTATCTATCGGGAATCGGATTAGCACAGGGTGACTCTGTAAGCGGTAGCTGGGATGTCTGGGCATTCAGAAACAATGCTCCGAATAACGATTCACTAAAGGCAGTTAATGGTCCAAGGACAGTAAAATTCAAACGTTACAAACCTGCTTTAACAGCATTCAATTTGATATCCCCTGTTACAGGTTCGAGATTTGAAACCCAACCCGGTGGAGTAAACACGTTTGTAGCTAACTGGACTAAATCCGCATCAGGAACCACATATAAAGTATTTTATGCAACACCTAATTTCTCAAACAGTTCATACATTAAATTAAGATTACCTTCGGATAATACAGGATTTGATTCTACTTATACAAATACATCAGGCGGTCTTGATGCAATCCTTGCAAGTATGGGATTATTATCAGGTGATTCGACTGTCGGCCAGTGGAGAGTTTACGCCTTCAGCGGAACTGATTCCATTGCCTCTTCGCAAACAAATAATATTACATTCAAACGTTTACCAATAGGTACCATAACAATTGGTACGGGAACAACATCAGTGCAATATCCTTATTATACATACTGGCATGATGCAAGAACACAAATGATTTACACAAAATCAGAAATAATCGCAGCAGGTGGGTATGGAAATTTAATAACAGGAATGGCACTAAATGTAATATCAGTCGGAAGTCCTGTTATGTCCAGTTTCAGAGTAAGGATGAAAAACACTACGGACAGTACATTATCCGCTTTCGATAATACAACCACCGGATGGGTTACATGCTATACAAATTCCGCATATACACCGGCAGGAACCGGCTGGCAGGGATATGTATTCAACACACCTTTCCCGTACAGCATTAGCTACAACTTATTGGTTGAAGTTTGTTTTGATAATTCAAGTTATTCTGTAAGTTCACCTGTAAATTCATCCGCGACTAACAATCAGAAAACATTCTGCATGTATCAGGATAACGGTGCTGGTTGTTCATCACCTACTTTATCCAATACAGTTACAAGTCCTACAAGACCTAACATTCAGTTAACGATGAATCTTGCAATGAGTACAGGAAATAATACAATCGGTACTCCGAAAGAATTTGCATTATACCAGAATTATCCGAACCCATTCAATCCTGTTACAAAAATCAGATATGAACTACCGATATCAGGTTTTGCAACTCTTAAAGTATATGATATGCTCGGAAAAGAAGTTGCTACAATAGTTAATGAAGATAAAAAAGCAGGAAGATATATTGTTGATTTTGACGGAACAAATTTAGCAAGCGGAGTTTATTTCTTCAAATTCCAGGTTGCCAGTTTCGTTCAGACAAGAAAAATGATTCTACTTAAGTAAAATCACAATATTTATATAAAACTCGTTCCGAAAAATCGGAGCGAGTTTTTTTTTGCCAAAAATATGATTTCCTGATTAATAATGCAATTTTCCAGGTTTTATAATAATTTGCTTTTAAATTATAAAATAAGTAGTTTATTAAGTATAAAGCTTATGGAAAGATTCAAAAATAATTTTCAGAAGGATAATTCCATCTAGACTAATGTTTTATTATCTTGTTTTTATAGGCATTTATATTACCATTTTTTTATTATTCTATTCATTCTGTAATTTTTATTTGAAAAGACTTATGCCAAATAAGTTACATTTTAACTGAAAATTTTTAAGTTATGGGAAAAGCTCCAATAAAGACTCAGAAGGCCAGATTAGTAAAGGACATAAGTGAAAGCAAGAGCACAGAAGAGGTTCTGAATAGAAGCGAAATTCGTTATCATATCCTTGCTGAAAATTCACCTGTAGGAATTTTCCACACCGACTCAAAGGGTGTTACAACCTATGTAAATCCGCGCTGGACTGAAATATCAGGTATAACAGCAGATGAAGCCTATGGAGACGGCTGGTTAAAATCTGTACATCCCGATGACAAAAAAGTTTTACTCGACGGATGGAATAAAAGTGTCAGGGAAAAAACAGTTTCCAAAGAAGAGTACCGGTTTCTAAAAAAAGACGGAAGTATTACATGGGTAATCGGTCAGGCCAATCCGGAAAAGGATAAAAGAGGAAACATCATCAGTTATGTCGGTACAATTACGGACATTACAGATCGCAAACTTGCAGAAATTGCGTTACAAGACAGCACTGAGAATATAGGTGCTTTATTAAATGCTCCGAAAGATACAGTATTAATAATGGATAAAAACGGATTCGTTATTAATATTAATGAAATTACATGCAAAAGACTGAATGTCCGAAAGGATGATATTATCGGTAAATCAATTTATGATTTTCTGCCCGAGAAAGCATCAAAATTACGGAAACAAAAAATGCATGATGCCACGATTACAGGAGCCATTCAGTATTTTGAAGATTTCAGAGGCGATAATTATTTTGATAATACTGTTTACCCCGTGAAGAACTCAGAAGGTAAGATTGTTCGATTTGTCGTAATTGCACAGAACATTACAAAACGCAAACAGACAGACGAAGAACTAAAATTAAAAGAGCAGCAACAGTCCTTGATTCTTAAATCTTTTCCGGTAGTTTTTTATAGAACCGACTGCAGTCCCGATTTGGCAACAACATGGATCAGCGAACAGGTGAAAGCAATTACCGGTTTTGAACCTGAAAGGTTTATAAAAGATAAATTATTCTGGACAAAAAGAATTAACCCTGATGACATAGATAAAGTTTTATCGGATTATCTTTCATTATTTGAGAATGGCTCATATAATGCAGATTACAGATGGAAATGCTCAGACGGATCATATCACTGGTTTTCGGATAATATAGTTTTGATAAGGGATTCAGACGGAAAGCCAAAGGAAACTATCGGTTTTTGGATAGATATATCTGCAAGCAAAAATGCACAGGAGGAATTAAAGAGACAGAACAACCTCTTGCATATACTTATAGACAACTCTCCCGATTTGATTTATTATAAAGATATCAACAGCAGGTTTATTGCAGCAAGCAATTCTGTTGCGGAATTTATGGGTACAACCCCGGAATATTTGATT
>PMIW01000154.1 GCA_003158365.1 Ignavibacteriota bacterium
ACGTAATGTAAAACTCGGCGAAGCGCCAAGTTATGGAAAGCCGATTACAATTTATGACCCGCTTTCGGTCGGCGCAAAGAATTATACTGAACTTGGTGAGGAATTTATTAAAAGAAATCCGTAATTAGTTTTAGAATTAATTTAAAAAATAAGTTTTACTAAATAGAAATAAAAAAAATGGAAATAAAAGGTGGTCTCGGAAAAGGTTTATCGGCTCTGTTCGACCAGAAAAATGTTGACATGAATGAAGTTTCAAAAACAGGAGAGGCCGGGCAGGATAAAACTCTTTTTGAAATAGAACTCGATAAAATAAATTTCAACCCGTTTCAGCCCAGGGAAGATTTCAACGAAGAGAGACTGAACGAGCTTGCAGAATCAATAAAACAAAAAGGTTTATTGCAGCCTGTTACGGTAAAAATATCGGAAGATAAAAAAAGTTTTGATTTAATATCGGGCGAAAGAAGAGTCCGTGCAGCGCAAAAAATCGGCTTCACTAAAATCCCCGCATATGTTTATAAAACGGATGATACAAGCAAAGAAAACATGCTCGAGCTGGCGCTCATAGAAAATATACAGCGCGACGATTTGAACCCGATGGAACTCTCGGACTCGTTCCAGCGGCTTCTCGACGAATGCGACCTGACACAGGAGCAAATTGCGGAAAAAGTATCCAAGCAAAGAAGCACAGTTGCTAATTATCTCCGACTTCAGAAGCTTCCTATCGATATAAAAATATCATTAAGAAAAAGTGAAATATCGGAAGCTCACGCCAGAACATTGCTGAGAGTAGATGATATAGACGAGCAGATAATTCTGTGGAAAAAAATTATTTCGGATAACATGTCCGTGAGACAGCTTGAAAACATTACAAAGCCGCACGCAAAGCCTAAAAAGAAAAAAGAGCATAAACCCGAAAATGAAAACGATGCCTATTATAAATCAGCAGAAGAAAAATTAAGGGAGTTTTTCGGAACGCGGGTAAAAATAAAAAGCAAAACTAAATTCACGGGAGAAATTATAATTGATTATTATTCCGACGACGACATCGAAAGAATAATGGAAAAATGCGAAAAATAATTTTTAAAAAGAAGTATTATGAAAAAAAAATTAACAAGTACAAAAGCCCCGAACCCAATAGGGCCTTATTCAGTTGCTGTAAACTACGGTAATCTTATTTATACGTCAGGACAGATTCCTCTCGACAGGCAGGGAAATGTGGTTGGTACGGATATCAAAGAACAGACAAGACAGGTAATAGAAAACTTAAAAAATATTCTCGAAGAAAACGGTTCTTCAATCGCGCAGGTTATTAAAACTACCGTGTTCTTAAAAGATATGAATGAATTCGCAGGAATGAATGAAGTGTACAACGAGTATTTCGCGGATTCAGCACCTGCCCGCAGTACACTTGAAGCCGCACGCCTGCCAAAAGACGTGAAAATCGAAATGGATGTGATAGCATTTAAATAGAATATAATTCCTAAATACCGATATTGGAGAGGTAGACTTTACAAAAAAATTGAAAATAAAAAGAGCAATTCTTCCACAGAAGAATTGCTCTTAAATATTATAATAAACTAAAACTTTACTTTGCTTTATTTACGTGTTTAGCGAGTTTTGATTTAACGTGAGCAGCTTTTTTCTTGTGTATTATACCTTTTGCTGCAGCCCTGTCCAGTACCCTTGTCGTCTTCTTGAATTCTGCATCAGCAGCCGTTTTTTCCGTAATGGCTGTGATTTTCTTTATCGAGCCTTTTATCAAAGCTTTAATATTTTTATTCCTGTCTGTTATCTTTACTGTCTGTCTTGCTCTTTTCTGAGCTGATTTATGTCTTAATGGCATTTTATATCTTTAAGTTACAAAAAATAAAGATACTTAAAATTCACAATATTTTCAATCCGATATTTTTACCGTATTTATTAGTTTTTTGGGCTATAAAATTCTCTTCCGTATGAATTATTTCTTATATTTAGATGTTGAATGTTTAAAAAGTTTTAACAAAATTAGATTGTATGAATAAATCCATGAAAAATCAGACAAAAGAAATCTCGGGTGAACTAGACGACCTTGGTTTTAGCTCAAAATATATATCCAAAACACAGAGACTGGTCAATAGAGATGGTTCTTTTAATGTCGACAGAAAAGGATTAAGTTTTTCCGATTCCTTTAACCTATACCACTGGCTGATTTCTATTCATTGGTTTAAATTTATTGTTTTTGTAACTGTTTCCTTTCTTTTTGTGAATTTTGTTTTTGCAACCCTGTATTATATTAATGGAATAGAAAATCTCGGAATCCCCGAAAATGTAAAAAACATTAATGCCTATTGGGAAGCTTTCTTTTTCAGTACTCAGACCCTTACTACGGTCGGCTATGGAAGAATAAGCCCTGTGAGTACTGCAGCAAATGTTATTGCCGCGATAGAGTCACTCCTCGGGCTTCTTGTATTTGCAATTGCAACAGGTTTGCTTTACGGCAGATTTTCAAAACCATTCGCAAAAATAATTTACAGCAAATATGCACTCATTGCACCGTTCAGGGATATGACAGGATTCATGTTCCGCACCGCAAACAGGCATAAATCACAAATAATCGAAGCAGAAGTACAGGTTGTTTTTTCAAGGCTGGAAGATGTAAACGGTGCCGAACTCAGAAAATTTTATAACATTAAGCTTGAATACAGTAAAATAAATTTCTTTTCTTCCGTTTGGACAGTTAATCATCCGATTAATGAATACAGCCCGCTCTATGGTATGACCGAAGAGGATATGCACCATTCGGAAGGAGAATTTCTGATACTGCTGAAAGGATTCGATGATACGTTTGCTCAGACTGTTCATTCGCGGTTTTCTTACCGTCACGATGAAATTATCTGGGGAGCAAAATTCAGAAATATTCACATTACAGATAATGACGGGAAAGTATCTGTTGCTCTGGATAAAATAAGCGATTATGATAAAACCGATATCTATATAAACAATTGAAAAATTTAATTTTTAAATACAGTTTATTTTTTTTTGTAATTTTTACTGCCTGCAGTTCCGGTAATTCTGTTAATCAAAAAAGCGGGAAAAAAATTGCCGCACCCGAATCAGGTATTTATGTCGGCGCATTTCCCGACATGGGGAGCACAGAGGACAGCGTCACCTTTGCAAGATTAAAAGCATTTGAAAATCTGACCGGACAAAAACCTGTGTGGGTATACTTCTCCAATAACTGGTTCGGCGGAATAAAATTTCCCTTAAAGGAAATTCAGATTATAAATGACTTCGGCTCAGTTCCCTTTATTAGACTGATGCCCCGCTCGGATTTCTCCGATACAAAAACCGACCCTGTCTATTCCCTGCAAAAAATAATTGACGGAAAATTCGATAAAAATTTAAAAACCTGGGCTCTCGGCGCAAAAAAATACGGCGAGCCGCTGATGGTTGAATTCGGAACGGAAGTAAACGGGAACTGGTTCCCCTGGAGCGGTGCAAATAACGGGAATAATCCGGAAAAATTTAAGGATGCTTATATTCATATAATCGAACTTTTCAGAAATCAAAAGGTTAACAATATTACGTGGGTGTTTCACGTGAATTATGAATCCGCACCGAATGAAGACTGGAACTCAATGTCTGCTTATTACCCGGGTGATGACTACATCGACTGGATTGGAATGAGTATATATGGAGTTCAAAAAACGGGTGATGACTGGATAAATATTTCGGATATATTTGATGATGCTTATAAAAATTTATCTGCAGTATCAAAAAATAAACCGCTCGGCATTTTTGAATTCGGAATAATCGAGCACGAAAGAAAATACGAATGGATTAAATCGTTTTTTGATTTGCTGAAATCGGGAAAATATGACCGCATAAAAGGAATCAGCTACTGGCATTCGAGATGGGATAACGAAGACGGCTCGGTATCCAATATGAGACTGGATTCTTCGCCCGATGCACTCAAAGTGTATAAAGAAGCTGTATCAGAAAAAATGTTTCAAACAAAATTAAAGTTTTATTAAACTATAAATAAATGAATATGGATACCGAAGACAAAGAAAAACTCGTTTCGGTTTATAAAACCGGTCATCACGGTACTATTGCCGTAGTAAAATCAATTCTGGATGAAGCCGGGCTGGAATACAGCGTCAAGGGTGAAGGAATTCAGGATTTAATCGGAGCAGGTATTTTTGGCGTAGGGTATAATCCGATTACAGGCCCCGTCGAATTCCTTGTACTGGAAGATAATGCTGAATATGCACGCGAATTATTGAAAAATGTTGAAGAAACACCTCAGGGAACAGAAATCGAAGAGACTGAAGATTCAGAGGATAAATAATTAGAGTCCTGAAAATTATTAATGAATATTGATTAATAAAATCCGAAAACCTGATACCTGCTGTTAGAATATGCTGTCTGCCAGCTACTGACTATTATCTGCTTCAATTTTAATATATTTTACATTAATAAATTATACTTGAATAAAATTAATATAGGCATTATAGGAGGCGGTGCTGCCGGATTTTTTGCCGCTATAGAAATTGCATCTTTAAATCCATCATTTCATGTAACAATTCTTGAAAAAACAGAAAAGCTCCTGACAAAGGTGCTTGTTTCCGGAGGAGGCAGATGTAATATTACCAATGCCTGCTTCGATACGGATGAACTAATTAAAAATTACCCGCGGGGAAATAAAGAACTGCGCAACATTTTCCATAGGTTTAACCCGGCAGATACAATTGAATGGTTTGAATCTAAAGGAGTACAATTAAAAACTGAAAAAGATAACCGGGTTTTTCCCGTTACAGATAATTCCGAAACCATCATAAATCTTTTTTTGCAACTTACCGGAAAATATAATGTCGAAATAATAAAAGACTATTCAGTTAAGGAAATTGAAAAATCTTCTTACGGTTTTATTTTGAATCCGGACTCTAAATTTAAAATTACATTCGATAAACTGGTAATTGCTACAGGCGGGAACTCAAGACCTGAATTTTATTCTATGTTCGAAAAACTCGGACATACAATAATTCCGCCCGTGCCGTCTTTATTTACTTTTAATGTTGAAAATCATCCCCTTGAAGGACTCGAAGGAATTTCACTTGAAAAAGTAAAAGTGAAAATAACAGATACAAAATTACAACAGGAAGGCCCGTTCCTGCTAACCCACTGGGGTTTCAGCGGTCCTGTTATTTTAAAATTATCCGCTTTCGGAGCAAGATTAATTAACGACATGAATTATAACTTCGACGTTGAAATTAACTGGGTTCCGGATGTTAACGATATAATGAAATATTTAACTGACATCAAATCAAATTTCCCCAATAAAATTATTCACTCTGCATCACAATTTTATCTCCCGCTGAGATTGTGGAAAAGACTTGTAGAACTTGCAGGTATAAATGAAGATTTAAAGTGGACAGAAACTTCAAAAGAAAAATTAAAAACTTTTTCCGACATCTTGACGGCAAACCGGTTTCAGGTAAAGGGGAAAACAACATTCAAAGAAGAATTTGTTACGGCGGGCGGCGTTTCTTTGAAGGAAGTTGATTTTAAAAATATGGAAAGCAAAATCTGCAAGGGTCTTTATTTTGCAGGTGAAGTTCTTGATATAGACGGCATCACCGGCGGCTTTAATTTCCAATCTGCATGGAGTACTGCATTCATTGCTGCTAACGGAATTTAAAATTTGCAAAACACAGCTTTTATTTTAATTCTGAAATTTTTCTGTTTAACTTCATCCGGCAACTTATTATTTTTAATAATGTTATCTTTCGGCCCTCTGTTGGCTAATAAATTATTGTGATAATCTAAGGTCATACTTATAATTATGAGAAACAAAATAAAAGTTAAAACAAAAATATATCTGGTTAATTTGGGAAAATATCTTGAAATATCAAGTTTAAACAGGATAAATATGAACCATGCTAAAATGATTTCGGAATATTTGCAGATATATCAGGAGCCTGAAATATTCCGTGACTTGTTGAAAGATTTACTTGATTTTCAATATGTTATAAATTCCGCCATAAAAAACATGAAAATTATTTATAAGGAAATTTCTAAATATGGAAAAATAGACGTTAGTTCGCTTAACGATATTCTTTTGAATATACGCTTATTAAATGATAAAGAATATTTAGAGGACAAAGATAAAGACAGGATACTTGGTTTGATTACAGAATACAGTAAAATACTTGATGATAAACTTAAAGGAGCTCACGATCTGAAAAATTTAGTTTACGGGGGAAGCACAATTGTCCTTAACATTCTGGTTTATGGTTTTTATAAAGCTCTCGGAGGTAAAAAGGCAAACGATATATTAAAAAACTCTACAGAAAAACTTCTAACGAATGTAAAATTTATTGACAGCATCAGAATGATTGGAGCAAAGGATTAAATTGTAAAATTTAATTTATTATTTCTTTTATATAAGAAAAATGTTATAAAAAACGGCTTTGGTTTCTTCAACCAAAGCCGTAACTTTTTAAACTTTCTTATTTCCGAATATTTATAAACTTCTTACGCTTCTACCTGTATGCTCTCCATCAGTTCTGCGCCTTTTTCGAGGGCGTCACGGTTGAGTTTGAGCAGGTTGTGGTATCTTTCGGGTAATACTTTTTTAAGCGCTTCTATTATCGAGTCGATTTTTACTATCGGA
>PMIW01000078.1 GCA_003158365.1 Ignavibacteriota bacterium
CAGGATATTGTGTATGCAAATCTTGCAGGAGACCTTGAAGCAATGGCAAAAAACATTGTGAAAGCAATGAAAGAAACAGGAGTTAAAAGAATTATTGCAATAAGCTCAATCGGAATTTATGAAACACCCTTAAGACAGGTTTTAATACCTTACAGGAAGTTAGCAGATATAATTGAAGAATCGGGTCTTGATTTTACAATCTTAAGACCAACGTGGTTTACAGATGCGGATGAAGTGGATTATGAATTAACAAAGAAAGGCGAACCGGAAAAAGGCTCTGTAATTTCTAAAAAGAGTATTGCTACATTCATTGCAAAAGTTGTAGAATTTCCTGATAAATATGTTCGGGAAAACCTTGGCATTAATAAACCCAATTCTTAAAACTATTTTGTGATTAAAATTCATGTGTTGTAGTTAATAATAATATTTAATAATTTTTTATATGAAGCATTTTAAAACAATAAGTGAATTGGATATAGCTGAAGGATTTCCTCAGCCGGAACATCCTTTAATAAGTTTAAATCTGCTAACAAGTGCATCTCCACTTGAAAAAAATATGCAGTTTGCCTGCGATTTTTATATCATCTGTTTTAAAAAAGTGAAATCGGGTGAGCTGTTATATGGCAAAACCAAATATGACCACAACACCGGGGTTATGTTTTTTACAAGACCGACTCAGGTATTAACTGCAAAAGGTCTCAAATTAGCTGAAAACGGGTTTGTAATACATCTTCACGAAGATTTTTTGATGGGACATCCTTTGTTCACCGAAATAAAAAAATATAATTTTTTCGATTATGAAAACAAAGAAGCTCTTCACCTTCTGCCAAGAGAAAAGGAAATAATGTGGTCTCTTTATCGTAAAATGGAAACAGAATATCATAATAATCCGGATGAATTTAGCAAATCTATTATCCTTTCTCACCTTGATTCACTTTTTAAATATGCACAGCGTTTTTATAAAAGACAATTTATTGACCGAAAATCATTGACAGGAATTACAGTTTCGAAATTCAATGAATATCTTGATGAGTATTTTGAAAAAAAAGTTGTAACGGAAAAAGGATTACCAACGGTAAATTATATGGCTTCTAAACTTTTTGTTTCTCCAAAGTATCTAAGCGATTTATTAAAACAGGAAACAGGAAAGACCGCTTTAGAATTAATACATTTATATATTATTTCAGAAGCCAAAAATTTAATTGTGGAAGGCGATAAAAGCATCTCTGAAATTGCTTATCACCTTGGTTTTGAAAATCCTCCTTATTTTTCAAGACTTTTTAAAAAAGAAACGGGTATGAGTCCGAAAGAATTCAAAGGCAGTTTATTGAATTAATTAAAATTAGACAATATCATTGTAAAATAATTTTATTAGATAAAAATTTTTGTATTAATAAATCCCCTGGCAATCTGAGGTAAACTGGTGCAATCTGAGGTAAATTCAGGTAATATAAATTTTGAAACCTCAGTTTTTTTGCTATTTTCGTACAAAAGTTCAACCCTTTCACGGTGAAGATTTGCGGGTTCGAATCCCGCTGGGCGTGCTACTTAAAGCCCTGTAAATATTAACGTTTACAGGGCTTTTTGTTTTGTGTCAATTTGAGTCTGTCAGTAATTTGTCAGTAACTTTTTACTGACAGTTTACTGACATCAATTTTACTCCAAGAATTTTATATTATTTAGATTATTTTTTATTACTCGCGCCTTCTTGTTTATGTAATATTTGGTCGTTGTATTGACAGAAGTATGGCCTAGCAGGTATGCAACAACAAGTCCATCTATTCCTTCTTCTGCTAATTTTGTTGCAAAAGTTTTTCTGAATGTTTTAAGATTAAATAATTTATTCAGTGCAAGTTCGAGTCTCGTCGATTCCGCGGATAAACCTATCATATATGATAGGTTTTTTTATTTAAATAATATATTTGTATAATACTTATTCATTGCCTTATTCCTGTATAGTCCAATCGTCATAACCAAACTGAAATACGACTCTGAAGCAATTCTGGAAGGAATTTTGACCATTTAGTAATAAAAAAAGGAATATTTAATTTTTTTGTAATATTAAAATATTAATATTATAATTACATTAAATAAATAATCTTTAGGAGAGAATGTTATGAAAAATATATTTTCTAAGCCCTTCATGATTATCTCATTTCTACTTATATATAATATAATATTTAACATTGATAATTGTAATAGCCAGTGGATACAGACGATTGGCCTCTCATCAGGAAGGAATAAATTTTATCAATTTTAAGATTAAATTATTTTGCAAACTAAAAAACTAATATTACTCAAATGAAAAAACTAATTTATTCTTTAGCGTTTGTTTTAATTTTAAATTTTACGTTGACTATTGAAAATTGTCAGTGTCAGTGGGTGCAAATGGCAAATGGTTTAGGAATAAGTCAATCAGTTTGGTCCTTAGCCGTCAGTGGTAATTATATTTTTGCAGGAACGGGTCTTTATCCTACTTTAACAGGTGTATATATATCTACCAATAACGGAAATAACTGGACTCAAACTTCTTTGAATAATCTTGAGGTTGATGCCCTTGCGGTATCCGGGAATTATATTTTTGCAGGGACAGATGGTAGCGGCGTTTATATCTCCATAAATAATGGTACGAACTGGGCTCAAACTGCTATGAATAGCAAAAGTATCAATTCCCTCGCTACATTCGGAAATAATGTTTTTGCGGGAACAGTTTATTTTGGAATCTATCTCTCCACTGATAATGGTACGACATGGGCTCAAACTTCCTTGAATACTCAATTTATTCATGCTTTTGCAATAATCGGAAATAATATTTTTGCGGGAGCGCACGACGGCAGCATATATCTTTCCACTAATAACGGTACAAATTGGACTCAAACTGTTGTTAGTACTGAAGGTATTATTTGTCTTGCGGTGCTTGGAAATAACATTTTTGCGGGTACAAATGGTAATGGCATTTATCTATCCACTAACAATGGTATAAACTGGACTCAAACTGCTTTGAGTGGTAAAGGTGTTTATTCCTTTGCGGTACTTGGAAATAATATCTTTGCAGGAACTACAAATTCTGGTGTATATCTCTCCACAAATAGCGGTACGAATTGGACTCAAAAAAATGAAGGATTCACATCTTTATCAGTTATATATTCATTATTAATAACAAATAATTATATCTTCGCCGGAGGATTCCAGTTTTCCGCCTGGCGTCGTCCGCTATCAGAGTTAATAGTGGGAGTGAAAAATATAAGCAGCGATATTCCGTCGGGATTTTTATTGTCACAAAATTATCCAAATCC
>PMIW01000008.1 GCA_003158365.1 Ignavibacteriota bacterium
AGGTTTATCCTTCAAAAGTTATTTTGCCGACAGGACAAGCGGTATACCAGGTTGACATTCAAAGCGATGACTTAAAAAAACTGGCGAAATTGGATGAGGCGGGCAGTGCAATGATCACTACAAATTCGGATAATGTAGCCTTAGTTCCCGCCTGGACGGTATTGGGAGGAAAATATATTTGGATTGATGACAACGGAATGCCTAAACTAATTCAGGTAACAGTCGGAGAAATTCACGGGACCGAAATTGAGATAACCGGCGGCTTGAAAACCGGAGAGAAAATAATTACCGATCCGAAATATATTTCATCCTTAAAGTATCAAATGTTATGAAAAAATTATTCTCTTTATTTAAAAATAAAAAATTTACCAGAACAATAGGTATAATTTTCGTGCTGCTTATTCTTTTAAGTTCATATGTGTATTTTCAGAAAACTACGGAAAGAGTCTTTATCGATAATTCTCTTGTTCAGGCACCGGTTTTAACAATTTCTCCGTCTTCTGCCGGTAAGGTTCAGGAGATTGATGTTAAAGAGGGGCAAGCGGTTCAAACAGGCGATACGTTGGCCGTGGTGGGGTCTGAAACTTTGCGTGCCGATACGGACGGTTTAATTATCTCGGCCAGTGATCTGACGGGATCCGTCGTAAATCAGCAAACTCAACTTATCCAGATGATCAGGCCGGTTAATCTTAGGGTGGCCGGAACAATCGATGAAAACAAAGGATTAAAAGATATCAGGGTCGGACAAACGGTTTCATTTACTGTTGATGCACTGCCGGGAAATACGTATTGGGGATATATTGATGAAATTTCCCCGAGCGCTCTGGCGCCCGCCTTTTCTTTTTCGACCTCGTCAGAGAGAGCGACTCAACAGTTTACCGTTTATGCCAAATTTGATTCATCTTTGTATCCTCTTATAAAAAACGGCATGTCCGTGAAAATGATAGTTTATACCAGCACAAAATAATTTAACTTCAAAAACCCTTTAGTACTGGAAATTTTCGTTTTTATCTTGTTATAATAATAATTCTATGAAAAAATCTTTCACGTTCGACATGGATGGGGTTCTAATCAATAATGAGTCCAAATGGGAAAAAGTTAAAGAAGAAGTTTTCACGGAAATATATGGAAAGGAGATATATAAAAAATTGGGCTCTACTCTGGGACAGAGCATAAACTCTACGCATGAAAAAGCCGTTGCTCTCGGAGCGAAAGAGTCGTTTAAAAAACTGGAAAATATTTGGCATGATTATGCCTTCAAAATATATACGGAGACGCCGATTACAGATGGTATTGAAGAATTGGGTAAGGCACTTATAAAAAACGATTATGGAATAGCGGTTGTGTCGGCATCGCCCATAAGCTGGGTTAATCTGGTAATAAATAGACTTTCTTTCAGAAAGAATATTACTACCGTTATTTCATTGCATGACCACCCGAATTTAAGACATAAACCCGAACCTGACGGATATTTGGAAGCGATTAAGGCATTGAAGTCACACCCGTCAAAAGCTTTTGTTCTGGAGGATTCAAATATCGGAATTCAGTCCGGGAAAAATGCAGGAGCTTACGTAATCGGCCTTAGGCAAAATTTAATCAAAGGCTATGTTCAAAAAGGCGCCGACATTTATGTAGATAAGGTTGAAGAAATAATAAAGATTATTTGAAGTTGACATCTGCGATATATTTCTCCATGCAAAGCAAAGTCCAGCTAATTAAAGAAATAGGCAAAATTAAAAAAGTAAAAAGATCGGGCTGGGTCAGGGAGGGAATTTAAAATCCGGAAAGTGTAACGGATCATTCCTGTAGGGTCGCAGTTATGGCGATGATCTTGGGTGAGAAGTTGGGCGTTGGTGTTAATAAGCTAATTAAGATGGCACCGGCGCATGATTTAGGCGAAGGATTGACGAAGATGTAGTAGACCAACGAGGAATAGGGGTTAATACTGAACTTAAAGAAGAAAAGATAAAGAAAAATTTGAAAAAACTAAACAGATTTTTGCCGCTGCAAGCGAAAATGATTTCGTTTTGAAGCTCCAGGAAGAATCTCTGAAAACGGAGTCAAATGAAGCTAAAATCTTAAAGCAACCGGAAGGATTAGAAATGGCCATACAGGCCTTGGAATATGAAGAAGAAATGTGTATTGATTTAAGTGAATTTTTCGAGAATGTAACGATCCGTATAGAAAATGAATACCTTAAAAGGTTACCTGATGAAGCTAAATCCTTAAGAGCAAAAAATCCTAGATTTTTTTGCTAAAAAGTCTTTTAAATATAATTTCTTTTTTTCTAGGTTCATATTTCTGTTTTAATTCCCCTACATAATTATCTATTTCTTTTTTGCCTTCATCGTTAACGGTCCATTGGTCAGGGATTTTTACTTGATCNNCATGATCGGATCATCTAATTTTTTCTCGATATGCTCGGGAATGAATTCCAGATGATCGTGCGATAAATTAATAAGTTTTTCATAGACATCTTTTATCTTTGCCAGCTCGTCTCTTTTAATCATCTCCGAAGTAACATTGTCAATGCCGAAACCGCGAATGCATTCAGGGCCCAATTTTTGAATAATTTCCTTATAGTGGGTTTGAGTTTGAATAGAACAATAATTTTCAATAATTACATTTACCAAGGTTTCCCGTGTATTCCTATCAACCGCTTCGCGCTTGGTGTATTTTTCCATTTTCCTAAGTGGATTATAGTTTAATCAAAATCTAAATGTCAAATTTTGTTGTATAATATTGGCCTATGAAATACAAAAGGATTGCGGTTATCTCTTACCATACCTGTCCCCTATCGGATAGCGAGGGGTCAGAAACAGGAGGAATGAATGTCTATGTCATGGAGTCGTGCAAAAGATTAACTAAGCAAGGTTATGTGGTTGATATTTACACCCGCTCTCAGGATAAAAATAGCCCTAAGATTGTTAATGTTTCAGATAATCTTCGGGTAATACATATTGTTGCAGGAGAAGAGAAAAATGTCGAAAAGAAAAAACTAATAACCCATATCTCCGAATTCACAAAAAATTTACTAGATTTTATTGATAAAAATAAAATAACCTACGACTTAATTTATTCTCATTATTACTTGTCGGGTATTATAGGTTTACAAATTAAGAAACAATACAACCTTCCTCTTTTTGTCACTTTTCATACACTGGCTCTTATGAAGAATCTTGTTGCCAGAGATGAATCGGAAAGAGAAGGCCTTGCGCGGATTAAATATGAATTATTGCTTGTCAAAATGGCGGACAAAATTATTGCAACAAGCGAATCAGACCGCAGGTATCTTATTACGCTTTATAATTGTCCTGAAAATAAAGTTTTCGT
>PMIW01000070.1 GCA_003158365.1 Ignavibacteriota bacterium
AATTTTTCTTCTGCCGAAGTTTACGGGGATTATGAAGGTTTCATGACAGAATCTGTTATGAAAGACAATAAAATATGCGATACTTACCAGATGAACGATTATGCCATAACAAAATGGGCAGGGGAATTGATGATTAAAAATTCGATGAAAATGTTTGGTACTGAATCCGTTAGCGTTAGGCCGGTGAATTGCTATGGTCCCCATGAAGAATATACACCTTACAGGGGATTTATTCCTAAGTTCATTTACCACGCATTGCATAATAAGCCTTACGTTGTTTATAAAGGTCACAAAAGGATAATTGACTTTGTTGAAGATACCTGCAAAACATTTGCAAACATTTCGGATAATTTTATACCGGGAGAAGTTTATAATGTAGGCGGTAAAACGGAATGGGAAATGGATATTAAGGAGTATTCCGATTTGATTTTAAAGAAGGTCGGTGTTAGTGATTCGCTTGTTACGTATAAAGAATCAGAGGATAACACCACAAAAATAAAGACTATGGATTTTTCAAAAGCAATCAGGGATTTAAAGCATGACCCGAAAGTCAATCCTGAAGAAGGTATAAGGAGAACCGTCGAGTGGATGAAATATTATTACAGGTTAAAATAAATAATCGTAAAGGTAAAAAAAATTGAAGAAAATTTTAATAGTTTTTGGAACACGACCCGAAGCCATAAAAATGGCGCCTCTTGTTAAGGAATTTGAAAAACATAAAAGAGATTTTAATGTCAGAGTATGTGTAACCGCTCAGCACAGAAGCATGCTCGACCAGGTTTTATCCATATTTAAAATCAAGGTGCATTATGATTTGAATATAATGAAGCCAAACCAGGATTTATATGATATCACAAGTTCTGTTTTATTAAAAATGAGGGATGTTATAAGAGATTTTAAACCTGATATAGTTTTTGTTCACGGTGATACAACCACTACTTCTGCAACGTCTCTTTCTTCTTTCTATGAAAAAATTCCGGTTGCACACATAGAAGCAGGATTAAGAACAGGAAATATTTATTCCCCGTGGCCGGAAGAAATGAACAGGAAATTAACAGGGGCAATTGCAAGATATCATTTTTCTCCGACTGCCACATCGATGCAGAACCTTTTAAAAGAAAATGTTCCCAAAAAAAATATTTATGTAACCGGAAACACTGTAATAGATGCGTTATTTATAATTTTAAAAAGACTGANNACGACATAAAATTAAATTATCAAATAGAAAGAGAAATTATTGAAAAGGGTTACGACGTAAACAGAAAAAGAAAACTGATACTTGTAACGGGCCACAGGAGAGAAAATTTCGGAGAAGGATTTATAAATATTTGCAAGGCGTTGAAAGAAATCGCATTGAAATACAAGGATTTCGATATACTTTATCCCGTTCATTTAAACCCGAATGTTCAAAAGCCTGTATACGGATTATTATCAAAAATATCGAATATTTTTCTGATAGAGCCGATAGATTATCTGCCATTTGTATATCTGATGAATAAAGCGTACATTATTATTACCGACAGCGGAGGCATTCAGGAAGAAGCCCCGAGTCTCGGTAAGCCGGTTCTGGTAATGAGAAATACTACAGAGAGGCCTGAAGCTGTTACAGCTGGCACAGTTAAACTTGTTGGTACAGACAGGAAAAAAATTGTAAATGAAACATCAAAATTGATTGATAATAAAAAATTATATCTGAAAATGTCCAAAGCTCATAATCCTTACGGGGATGGAAAAGCTTGTCAAAGAATACTGAAATATTTAAAAAAGGAAATAAAATAATGAATACTTACGAAAAACGTGCAGAATGGGTAAGAGACTATTTTAAAAAGGTAAAGCCGGAGCCAAAGTTAATAAGTTATTATAAGGGAAAAAATATTCTTGTAACAGGAGGTGCAGGTGCAATTGGGAGTAATTTGATAATTGCGCTGTCGGATTTAGTCGGAGAAAAAGGTAAAGTTGTTGTTCTCGATAATCTTTCCTCGATAAAGATTAAAAATTCATGGAATATAACCCCGCTTTCAAACATATTATTTGTTGAAGGGGATATCCGCAGTGATGTGGATTTGAAGAGGATTTTTAAGGAAGATATTGACCTAGTGTTCCACCTTGCTGCATTTTTCGCAAATCAGAATTCGGTTGACTATACTGAATTATCGGCTGAAGTAGATGTTATTGGCATGATTCGGCTTCTGGAATATTCAAGACTTGCAAAGATTGAAAGATTTATTTATGCTTCAAGCGGATGTGCAATTTATGGCTCATATGCAAAAATGCCTCTGCAGGAAGATTTCGTTTCTATGCATCTTACAACTCCGTACCAGATTAATAAAATGACAGGTGAGATGTATTGCAATTTCTTTGCGCATCATTATGACATGAAAGCCGTGAACTGCAGGTTCTTTAATTCATACGGACCTGGTGAAGTTCCTGGACAATACAGGAATGTAATCCCGAATTTTATTTACTGGTCGATGAAGGGAAAACCTTTGCCAATCACGGGTACGGGCTCTGAAACAAGGGATTTTACATATGTTCTGGATTTGGTTCAGGGGCTGGTAAAAGCTGGTTATTATAAAGAAGCTGTCGGTGAAAATTTTAATCTTGCAGCGGGGAAAGAAATCAGCATAATTGATATGGCGAATCTCGTAAAGAAAATAACAGGCTCAGGGGCACCATTTCTTTACAAACCAAGAAGAAAATGGGATACAAAACCGCGTCTTTTAGCTTCTATTAAAAAAGCAAAAAAACTTATTGGATATGAACCAATAGTAAAATTTGAAGATGGTTTTATGAAAAATATCGAATGGTTCCAGGATAACTGGGATTTAATCGAAAAACTTGCGGATTTTACTCCCGGAATGAGCAGCGCCGTCAGAAACGGAAAATAATTAAAACTTATTGATAACATTTTTTCTATGAATACTATAATCAGGTTCCTGACACAACATTTTTATCCTGATTCATCCAGTACAGGAAATTTATTAACGGAATTGGCAGTAAAACTTGCAGAGCATGGCTACAAAATTGAAGTATATACATCCCAGCCAATAGATAATATAAAGAAAAAAGCAAATAAATATGAAGAATTTAAAGGCGTCAAAATTCACCGTCTTGCTTCTCTAAGATTGAACAGAAATTTCAGAATTGGAAAAGCTTTTAATCTGGGATACTATTTCTTAAGAATTTTCATAAAAGAACTGTTTTCTTCACACAAAAAAAATAATTATCTTTATTTCATAGTTTCAAACCCTCCTTTCCTTCCGCTTGTAGGCTCTTTACTTACGTACCTGAAAAAAATTGAATTTATACATTTACTATATGATATTGAACCTGAAGAGGCTATATCTGTGGGATATTTATCCGAACAAAGATTATATATAAAATTATGGAAATGGACAAATAAATTTATCTTCAGAAAAGCAGCGCATACAGTTGTATTAAGCGAACAAATGGTAGAGACGGTGAAAGAAAAAATGAGGATTGCAAAAGCGCAATCAGCAAAATTCGATGAGATTACAATTATTGATAACTGGGCAGATGGAGAATATTTAAAACCTGTCAGTTACGGTGAAAATGAATTTATAAAAGAGAATAATCTCTGCGGGAAATTTATTATTAATTATTGCGGCAATCACGGAGCCATGCAGAAATTTGATTCAATAATGACTGTTGCAAATATTTTGAAATCTGATGATTTGGCTTTTGTATTTGTTGGTGACGGATTAAAGAAAAAGAAAATGATTTGTGAAAAGGAATCGAATAAACTTGATAACGTCTATTTTTTCCCTTACCAGAATAAAGAAAAACTTCCTCACGCACAGGCGGCTTCACACCTCTCTATTTTACATCTTGAAAAAGAAATTGAAGGTTACGCATTTCCGAGTAAATTATACTCTATACTTGCTTCAGGAACTCCGGTACTTGCACTATGTCAGCCAAACTCACGGTTAGCTAATATTATAAGGGATGCAAACTGCGGTTATGTCTGTCAGCATGAAAATCCACAAGGCATAATTGATGCAATAAACGATTTAAAAGGTAACGAAGAAAAAATTACATTGTTCGGAAAAAATTCAAGAAAATATTTCGAAGAGCATTATACCCTGGAAAAGGCTTTTGAAAAATACGAGGTTGTATTTAATAGATTTATAAAGAAAGATAATTAATTTTAAATGAAGATTTGTTTTTATGCCCGTTTAAAAGAAGACTGGTATTTTGATTTACTTGATTTTTATTCAAATGATATCAAAATCTTTAAGGAATTAGGACACGAAGTTGTTAAAGTCCATAACTGGAAAATGTTACCCCGTGACTGTGATTTGTATTTCATATGGTGGTGGAGCTCAGGTATTATTCCGATTATAAAAGCGAACAGGCTTTCAAAACCTGTTATTACAATTGGTAATATTCATTATTATGACATGTCAGACCAGGGCTATTTTCAGAGGCCATTTTATATAAAGCAGTTTATTAAATACAGTCTTAAACACTCAGATGTTCAGATTGCAACTGCTAAAATCGAACTGGAGGGTATTAAAAAACTCGGAGCAGTCAATCCAATTCTGATTTATCATGCCATTGATTCCAATAAATACAGTTTTAAACCCAATGAAAACAGGGAAGATTTTTTATTAACTTTAACACAACTTACAAAGCCAAATATTCAGAGAAAAAAAGTAAAAGAGATAATCCTGGCATTTGCAAATGTTTCCCCGTTATTCCCGAAATTAAAATTGTACATTGTGGGAAATAAAAAAGACGATGGATATGCTGATTTACTTGAACTGGTGAAAAATCAAAAGCTGGATAATAAAGTTGAATTTCTTGACAAGGTATCCGATACCGAAAAGATTGATTTGTATCAGAGATGCAGGATTTACATTCAGCCAACCAGTTTTGAAGGCTTTGGTATGGCCATTGCCGAGAGTATGTTATGCGGTGCCCCCGTAATTACAAGCAGAAACGGGGCTGTTCCGGAAGTTTGCGGTGATTCCGCAGTTTATGTCAATCCGGATGATATTAAGGATATTTCCAAAGGTATAGAAAAATTAATGTCAGATGATATATTCAGGAATAATTTAAGTATAAGTGGATACGAAAGAATCAGGGACCTGTTTTCTTATGAAGTTAGAAAGGAAAATATCAGATTACTTTTGGATAAATACATAAATTGAAAAATAGTTCGGTTGTATTTATATATAATATCTTTTCTGAAAATATCAAAAACTTAATAAAATCCTTTAAAATCAGATTAATTCTTCAAAAAAATCATAATAATTAATTGTTTTTGATATTATATCGGATTTCAAATTTCTTGAAATTACCTTTATTTATTACTATTTTTTTATAATCTTATCAGTTTAAGACTATTATGACCAGGAAAAAAGAATTAATATTTCTGATATTCAGCGATTTCTTATTTGTAAATCTGGCGTATAGTGCGTATTATTATTTCAGGATTGAATCTCATTTAATAAAATTCGCAAATCCGACAGAATACCTGACACCCATGCTCGTCATTTTTTTTTATTGGTTTTTATTATTTTCTACCTCCGGATTATATGCTCATTGGTTTGTGCGTTCAAGATTCGATGAATTTATTTCTGTTATTAAAGCGATTTCTTTTGGATGTATAATCCTGTTTTTTGCAATATTCATTGACGATTTTTTAAATGATGCTCCTGTAATTTCAAGATTTTTAATTTTGATTTACTGGTTGGTTTTAGTTGTATTTGTATCCTTTGGGAGGGTTTTCATCCGGGGATTTCAGATGAGACTGTTCAATAAAGGAATCGGGGTCAGAAATGCCGTAATTGTAGGATCCGGTAAAAGTGCAAACGAGCTTTTTGAAATGATAAGAAAATACCCTAAACTTGGTTACAGGTTTATCGGATATATTGGTTTAGAAGGCGAACTTCAAACTGAAAATGAACTGGGAAAGATAACAGATTTAAAAAATATTATATCAAAAGAAAAAATTGAAGTAGTTCTTGTTGCTTCAGCTCAGAAGATAAAAAATCTATTGCTCGATACTTTGAATTATTGTGTAGACGAAAAAGTAGAGGTGAAAATAATGCCTGAAATGTATGAAATTATAAGCGGCATGGCAAAAACCCAGCAGATATACGGGCTTCCGCTTATAGAAGTTAAAACGGAGTTATTGACTTTACCTCAGAGAATTGTAAAGAGAGTTATTGATATTTTTATGTCTTTTTTTATTTTGATTATTATGTCACCGATATTATTGATAACATCGATATTAATTAAACTAACATCGAAGGGACCCGTTTTTTATATTCAGGAAAGAGTCGGTAAGGACGGAAAGAATTTTTATTTGTTTAAATTCCGCTCCATGATTCCCGATGCTGAACTTGATTCCGGACCTGCGTGGGCGGATTTGAATGATCCGAGAGTAACTCCATTCGGCAGATTCCTGAGAAGAACAAGGCTCGATGAAGTTCCGCAGTTTATTAATGTATTGAAGAACGATATGAGTGTTGTGGGACCAAGACCTGAAAGGCCGTTTTTTGTAGATCAGTTAAAAAAAGAAATACCGTATTACTCTAAAAGAATAAGGATTAAACCCGGAATTACGGGTTGGGCACAGGTAAAACATACATATGATTCATCACTGGATGATGTTAAGGAAAAACTGCAATATGATTTTTATTACATAGAGAATATGAGTCTGAATCTGGATTTTAAAATAATTGTGAACACAATAATTGTAGTATTTACGATGAAAGGACATTAATATTGAAAAGAATATTAGTTATAATACCAACTTACAATGAATCCGAAAATATATTGAATTTAATTCCGGAGGTGCTGAAATATACATCTTTGGATTACCAGTGGAATGTTCTCGTAGTTGATGATAATTCTCCCGACGGTACGGCAACAATGGTAGAAAGCCTGAAAAGCGAAAACATCTACTTAATAAAACGTGAGAAAAAATCGGGACTTGGAACGGCATACGTTACGGGATTTAAATTTGCTATCGAAAAATCATTTGATTATGTCTTTGAAATGGATGCGGATTTCTCTCACGACCCGAAGTACCTTCCAATATTTATAGATCTTATTGAACAGGGAAATGACTTAGTTATAGGCTCCAGATATGTAAACGGTGTATCGGTAGTGAATTGGCCTATCAGCAGGCTAATATTAAGCTATTATGCGAATATTTATACAAGGATTGTGACCGGATTAAAAGTAAAGGATACAACAGCGGGATTTATGTGTTACAGGGTTTCCGTTTTATCGCAGATTGATTTAAACAAAGTAAATTCCAACGGTTATTCATTCCAGATTGAAATGAAATTCAAATTAAGCAGAAAAGGTTTTAAACTTACAGAAACGCCTATACTTTTCATTGATAGAAGAGCGGGTAGCTCAAAAATGTCAAGGAAAGTTGTTTATGAAGCTTATTTCATGGTCTGGAAATTAAAGTTCAAAGCTATATTCGGAAGATTATAATTTTTAATTAAGATTTTATCGCTTTTATAAAATGCAATTCGATATTTTATGTTTGATATTTCCATAGTCATTGTGAATTATAATGTCAGGGACCATATCGATGCCTGTCTGGCCTCCATTTACAAATCAAACAACTATAAATATAAAATAGAAATTTTTGTTGTTGATAATAACTCTATCGACGGAAGCTCGTATTTTATTCGAACCAAATATCCCGAAGTAATTTTAATAGATAACAATCAGAACGTCGGATTTTCCAAAGCCAATAATATCGCGCTTAAAAAAGTTACAGGTAAGTATGTTTTGATATTAAATCCCGATACGATTCTGGAAGAGGGGACTTTTGAAAAACTGATAAAATTTTGTGAAGACAATAAAGATACAGGGGCAATCAGTTCAAAATTAATTCAGGCAAACGGCAAACTTGATATGGCCTGCAAAAGGAGTTTCCCTTCGATTTCAGTAGCAATCCCGAGGATTTTGGGACTATCAAAATTATTTCCTAAAAGTAAATTATTCGGTAAATACAATTTGACCTATCTGAATGAAGATGAAACACACGAAGTTGAAGCTATATGCGGTGCATTCATGTTTATTCCTAAAATCGTTCTCGACAAAACGGGCTTTTTTGATGAAGATTATTTTATGTATGGTGAAGATATAGATCTCTGTTTCAGAATAAAAAAGAATGGCTTCAAAATATTCTATTTCCCTGAAGTTACTACAATCCATTATAAAGGTGAAAGTACACGTAAAACAAATCTCTCTTATGTGAATAATTTT
>PMIW01000152.1 GCA_003158365.1 Ignavibacteriota bacterium
ATATCTAATTTTTTTTCGGAATAATCTATTGCTGTGATTATTAAAATCCTTTTTCCCGTTTTATCCGTTTCAAATTCGAAGTAACCAATATTATCCGATGTTGCACCGTCAATGGTACCTTCTATCACGAGGTTTGCGCCTTCGATTGCCTTGCTATTTTCTCCTTTTATGAAGCCCGAGATTTTTACGGAATTTGTTATTGTTGAATCTTTACTTTGAGAATGTGATATTCCTGACAGAGATAAAATAAAAACAGCAATAAAAAATAATTTCATAAATGTTGATTATAATTTTTCGATTAATTTAGCGATTTCAAAATCTTTTTCTGATATTCCACCGACCGAGTGAGTCGAAAATGACACTTCCACTTCGGCATATTTTAAAGTCAGGTAATCGGGATGATGATCGAGCTGCTGGCATAGAGCTCCTATTTCCGCTACAAGTCCCATTGTCTGCGGAAAACCCTTTGTCTTAAAAACTTTTTTTATACCGCCTTTATGCAATACCCAGCCCTTTAAAGATTTAAGGTTTTCTTTTACTTGCTTTCCTGTCAATTTATTCATATTGTTAAAATTAAAAATTAAAGATTAAATGTTTTATCATTAAAACATCGTTAATTCTTAATTTGTCCCATAAATTTCTTATAGTTACGGTTTTAAAGGCATTTATGTTACAGTCATTTCCGGGAACGGAGAGCATTAATTACCATACGAAAATAAGGTTTTTATAATTGAATGTCAAGAAAGTTTCAACTACAGTTAATATTTAATCTTTATTACATTTTCTTGTTCTCTTTGACGACCGAATTATCGCTTTTTACAAATTTATTTTTGAATTCGACGACATCAATTTCACAATTCGGGCCTATCTCAACACTGTCTCCCCTTACAATTTTTGCTTTAGTATATTCCAGGTAAATCACGTCTCCCTCGATTACATTTGCTATCAGCCTGCTGTCGAAGAAATTGAACGAACTGAATATTGATTTGATTATTTTATTGAAATAATTTTTCTTGCCCTTAACAACACTGATTTTTTCTCCGCCTATTTCATTCGCAGTGCTTCTTCCGTGTATTTCCATATCTATTGTGCCTGCATTCAGCATTCCGTCAACCGTAAACGAGCCCTTGGTTTTGAAAGCTTCCGAATTGCAGTTTCCGTTTATATTTAAAAGTCCAAAAACATTAACCTCGTCTGCTGTCAGGTTTTTAGCTATCCTCATCTGTCCTTCGATTTTCAGGTCCTTTATCCTTGAATCTCCTGATGCCAGTGACTTTCCCATTACATTTAACGAATCGAATTCGATATCATTATTAAAATCCGCGCTCCCGTTGACTTTTCCTTTTACCGCTTTTGTTTTTCCTTCTACATTCAGCATTCCATTTACAACAATATCGTTGCAGGTTAAATCCGATGTTAAAGTCAGATGCCCGTTAATTTTTACATTATTAAATGTACCTCCGGGCAGGTTCATTATTCCGTTTATTTTTAAATCATTAATATTCTTTTCTTTCATTTTAATTAATCCTTTATGTTTAATAATATTTTTAATTCTTCTATGCAATTACTTATTATTGCACGGTATATATATTTTATTTCATTTTCGAAATTTATTTCATTCGGATAATTTGTCAGAAAACAAACCGGTACTCCGAATTTTCTGATAAATATAAGTTCGCAGTCTTTTTCGCTGTACTTTGCGTAATTTTCTTCAAGCGTCTTGATTATCAGTCTTACCTCATCCAGGTTCATCTCTCCCGATTTTAATACCCTGTCTAAAATGTACAAATAAAGCAGCCTGTCAAAATTAAAGTAATCTTCATTGTAATTCTGAAAAAGAACATAGTTATTTAACGTATTCTCCGCAACAATGTTACGTTTTATAATTTCTTCTTTTGAATAGACTACATTTACCGGGTTTGACGATACCATTCCTGCTATATCGTCAAGAGACAAATTATCCTTCATATTCTTGATTTTATCTATTCTGGATAATATCTTTTCTCTTGGGAAAAACGTTTCCTGACCTGTAAATGATGATTTTTTGATAAACCAGTCCTCAGGAATGATGTTTTTCCTCTTCCATCTGTAAAGCTGACCGTAAGATATTCCGGTCAGATCCAGCAACTCTTTTTTTGATATTAATTCTGTATCCAATTCTAACTCCATTTATTATTTATACGAACATAACAAAACATTGTTACATTATCAAGTGATAATTTTAGATTAATAAAAATTTTTTTTTGATGTGAAAAAATTGGAAAAAAAACCGTTCCGCATCAGGGATGCGAAACGTGTATTTAAATAGAGATTGCTAAAGGTGGCTAATAATTATTATTGCGAATATCCCGATTTTCCGTCGAAGTTATACAGGTTTTCTGTCTTCACGAAATCAAATCCTGATTCATAAAATTTATTTAACAGGTCAATTATATACTTATGTTTTACAATATCGCCTTTTTTGGAATTTTCATATCTGCATCTCCAAAGGTCAGTACAGAATATTCCGGGGAATCCGTCAGGAAACACTTTTGTCCCGCGGTTTGTAATACCCGTGAGTATAAGGTTTTCCGATTTGATTTTATTTATAATTTGTCCTAAGTCTTCTGCGCTTCCTGCACTCCAGTCGATAAATATATCTACGCCGACGAGGTCCTTCACTTCTTTTGTTGTAACTACCTGTCTTGAAGTAATTTTCTTGTCATCACGCGGATGATAGTCGAGAGCCTTTAGCTGTGAAGGCTTCTGCCCGATTCTTTCTATTATGGCATCCGCAAATTCACTTGTCTTGACTTTTTGCTTGCTGACTCCTTCGCGGAAAATATCGTATGTGTGAATTCCGTCTTCGATTGTTTTGAGCCACGCATTGTGAACTTTTGTTGCTACATCGTGCTGCTTGATATGTACAAGCATCAGCACTGCACCGAGTAAAAGTCCCGTAGGGTTGACTATATTCTGACCCGCTCTTCTTGGTGCTGAGCCGTGTATTGCCTCGAACATAGCATATTCGTCGCCGATGTTTGCTGAACCGCCAAGCCCAATTGAACCGGACATTTCGGCAACTACATCCGATAAAATATCCCCGTATAAATTCTCGAGTACTATTACATCGAAGAGTTCNNGGGTTTTGTTGCAAGTTTTGCAGAGCCCACATCGATTATCCAAGATTCTTTTTCTATATCGGGATATTCCTCTCCGATTTCATCATATAGTCTGTGGAAAAGTCCGTCTGTAATTTTCATTATATTATCTTTCATGAAACATGTGACTTTTCTTCTGCCGTTATTCCTTGCGTATTCGAATGCGTAACGGATTATTTTTTCTGAGCCTGGTTTTGAAATTAGCTTTAATCCCTGTGTGGTCTGTCTTGTCTGCCTGTATTCGATTCCGGCGTAAAGGTCTTCTTCATTTTCTCGTATTATTACTATATCGAGCACGGGATGTTTTGTTTTTATAAACGGATAACTCGAAAGGCAGGGTCTTATGTTTGCATAGAGTCCCAGTCTCTTTCTCGTTGCGACATTCAGGCTTTTGTAACCGCCTCCCTGGGGTGTTGTAATAGGGGCTTTCAGAAATACTTTTGTCCGTTCGAGTGAACCCCACGCTTCGGGTGCGATACCGGCATCATTACCTTTTAAATAAACCTGTTCACCGATTTCAATTACTTCTATATCGAGCTGCGCGCCTGCCGCCTGAATAATTCTTAATGTAGCTTCCATAATTTCCGGACCAATACCATCCCCATATGCAACCGTGATTGGTGTTTTCTGTGACATTTTTGCCCTTTCGAGTATTTAAATT
>PMIW01000244.1 GCA_003158365.1 Ignavibacteriota bacterium
AAACTTTATGGAACTTTGGCAGGAGATGATCAGACAGAGCATTCATTCTGTTGACCAGCTTGTTGAGAAGTTTAACATCAAGAGAGAGATTGCAGCTAAGCTTGATAAATTTTTTCAGGCGAGGATAAACCCGTATTATTTATCTTTGATAAGATACCCGGGAGACCCGATATGGCTGCAGTGTGTACCCGATGAAAAAGAGCTGGAAGATATTGATGGCCCTGAAGATCCTCTGAATGAAGATGATATGAGTCCGGTTCCGAATATTACTCACAGGTATCCCGACAGGGCATTATTCCTTGTCACTTCACAGTGCGGACTTTATTGCAGGTTCTGTACGAGGAAAAGAAAAGTGGGAAACTCAAACAAGATTTCTTTAAGGAATCTCGAATCCGCTTTTAACTATCTTGCGCAGCACACTGAAATATCGGACGTGATACTTTCCGGAGGTGACCCGTTAATGCATACTGACGCGATGCTTGAAAAAATCCTGATTAGATTAAGAGAGATAAAACATATACAGGTAATCCGTCTCGGTACGAAAATGCCATGCGTATTGCCTCAGAGGATAACACCGAAACTCTGCAATATGTTAAAAAAATATCACCCGATTTATGTTAACACGCACTTCAACCACCCGTGGGAAATTACAGAAGAAAGCACTAAAGCGTGCAATATGCTTTCGGATGCAGGTATTCCAGTCGGCAATCAGTGTGTTCTTATGAAAGGTGTTAACGATAATCCCGATACGATGAAGGAACTGATGAAAAAATTACTGGCGATAAGGGTGAGACCTTACTATATATACCAGGCAGATTTAACAAAAGGTGCAAATCATTTCAGAACACCTATTGAAGTCGGTCTGAATATTATGGATAAATTGAGAGGTCACATTTCCGGACTTGCGGTGCCTCAGTTTGTTATAGACGCACCCGGAGGCGGAGGAAAAATTCCGCTGCTTCCGAATTATGTTATATCACGCGATGAAGATAAAATTATTCTGCGCAACTATAAATACAATGTATATGAATATCCCGATGTAAGGGATGAATCTAAAGTTACGGAAAAAGATGTTTACCTCAGAAAACAAAAGAGGAGAAGGAAAGTTCTCGATGAAAAAGAACTGATATCGAATTTGAAAATACCCGTTACGAATAATTAAGGATTTATATCAAATCTGACTATAAAACGTTCAGCTTTTGCTGAACGTTTTTTTTATGTCCGAAATATAATTTATTATTTAAAGATAATTCTTAGTAAATTGTATCATGAAAATAATTAGAGACTGGCATATGACACATTATTATATTTTGTACAAAATAGTCCCGGGAAGAGATTATATTAAGGACGAATCAGAGATGTTTGAAAAATTCCAGCTTTATCATATGTATGGAAACTGTATAGATAATATTACCTACGAAGTATGGTATGAACTCGAAAGCTACACACTGGAAAGCGTAATCGATATTTCCCGGAAGCTTGCCAAAGAATATGGCGTAGATTTTGAATACATTTCAAGCGGATTTGTTTATACACGCGAAATAAAGGCATTTTTCGGCACAAAAAAAGAATTTAAAAAGGAAAACGGGTAATCCCACTATTATATAGCAGGGATTCGGAACATGCAACCTTTTAAAACCCGTGTCGTCTCAATAATAAAAAACGAAAGGATAAAAAAATGGACAGATTAATTGAAGCAATGATTCCGATTTTCGCTATAATTTTCACGTTTGGAATCCCCGGAATCATCATTTTCTGGGTAATTTACTCAAAACACCGCGAAAGAATGAGACTTATAGAAAAGGGTCTCTCACCGGAAGACGTAAAAAACTACTTTGCAGGTGCAGAAAAAAAATACCACGGACCATCAGGCTCTTTGAAATGGGGAATATTATTCCTGTTTTTTGGTGCCGGAATATTTGTTGCTAATGTGCTCGAGCAAAAATTCGATTTCAATGACGGAATAACATTCGGAGTGGTCTTGTTATTTGTGGGTGCCGGATTTGTTACGTACTATTTACTAGCAAGGGGAAGAGTTCCAACATCGGGTGACGATTCAAAAATTTCAAACAATTAATTTTTATAACAATGAATAAATTAAAAATTAAATCGGGCGCAATAAGTTTTTCAAAGTTTTTTCTTGTTCTCATATTGTTTTCAGGGGTCTTGTTTTCAGGATGCAGTTTATTCCAGAAGAAATATGAGAAAACAGAGAAAAAGGAAATTACCGTAAGCACGGTAAATAAGAAAAAAGTCGTACTGAATAATACTAACGGTGATATAAAAATCACAAAAAGTCCGGTTGACAGTGTCCTGAGAGTAAAAGCAGAAGTCACTTACCGCCTTACAAAAAAGGAAATGGCTGAAAACAAAGACAGAATAAAATTCGAAGTCGANNAAAGACAGAATAAAATTTGAAGTAGATTCTGCAAGTGATGTGATAAAAATCAGTGCTGATTATGTAAGGGTCAAAAGAATAATTAACTTCGATATAAATCTCGGCACCGATATAGATTATGAACTGATTGTGCCGGATGGAATCGAAGTCAGTATAGATAATACAAACGGAGAAACTGAGGTATCCGAAATCAGCAATAAATTGGAAATAAATCAGACTAACGGCAAACTGAACCTGATGCATCCAACCGGTTTNNATTACGGCCGATCTTACCAACGGAAAAATAACCGGCGACCTTGATTCATCAAAAGGACTTAACCTGAAAACAACAAATGGAAGTATAAGCCTTACTTTAAGCAGTACCTTTTCGGGAAAGTTCAGAATGGAAACCACGAACGGGAAAATCACGAAAAAGGATTTTGATTTCAGGGATGTGAACGATGACAAGAAGCTTTTCAGAGGTACGCTTGGCAACGGTGATGCGGATATCAGGCTCGAGACCACGAACGGAAAAATAACGTTAACTAAAAAGTAATCCGGAAGGTTTATAAATTAAAAGAGCAATGCAGGATTCAGACGAAGACATAATAAAGAAAATTCAAAGCGGGGACACAGAGTCCTTCAGGGAAATTGTCGGGCGGTATAAAGACCGGGCTTTTTCCCTTACGCTTAAGATTCTGAAAAATCATTATGAAGCCGAAGATTCACTGCAGGATGCTTTTCTGAAACTTTACAAATCCATAATAGAAAATAAATACGAAGGCAAGTCGAAGTTCTCAACATATTTTTATACGATTACTTACAATACAGCAGTTGATTACTACAGGAAGTACAGGGCGAAGAGTTTTAATATTACTTCCATAGATGTAACGGATGCGAATTACAAAGAAGGCGACGAGCTTACGAAGTACTTCGATGAATCCAAAATCGACGACAGGCTTTACATAGAGGATTTAAATCTGAACACCGAGAAAAATGTACTGAGCGCCGAAATACAAAAGATTGTAAACAAATATATCGAAACGATACCCGAGCATTATTCCGTGATACTTACGATGTTTTACGTGAACGAACTGAGCCAGAACGAAATATCAGAATTGCTTTCTTTGCCTATGGGTACTGTTAAGAACAGGATATTCAGGGCA
>PMIW01000183.1 GCA_003158365.1 Ignavibacteriota bacterium
ATAGAAGTTCCGATTACAAAATACGAGCTTGCTGTTTATATTAAAGATATTCACAAAAATTTTGCGGATAAATTTTTAATAAAAAACGGAATAGATAAAAAAGAAATATTCGGAATACTTATTTCCGGCGGATGGGAAACAAAGAAATACAAAGCTAAAGATTTCGCAGAGCTGATAAAAATAATTAAAGAAAAATACGATGTTAATATATTATTAATGTGGGGAGTGGAAAGTGAAAGAGCAGAATGTGAATTTATAAAAAAAGAAACAGGAGATTATGTATTTATCGAACCAGAAACCAGCTTGAAATATGCATCTGCTTTTATGAGAAGATGCAAAGTGATAATCGGTAATGATTCGGGATTGCTGCACCTGGCAGTAGCTTCAGGAGTTCCTGTACTAGGAATTTACGGTCCGACCAATCCTGATTCACAGGGACCTTTCGGTGGAAATAATCTTGTAGTGAGAAATGAGAAACTTGATTGTTTGAACTGCAACCTGCTTGAATGTAAAATCGGGAACATTTGCATGACAGAATTGCCGAAAGAAAAAATAACAGAGAAAATTAAGATATTAATAGATAAAAATAAATGAGCAGTTGAGCAAACGGATTTTAATAGTCAGAACAGACAGGGTCGGTGATGTAGTGATGATTACACCAATGGTAAGGGAAATAAAAAAAACATTTCCCGATTCTTTCATTGCTACTCTTACACAACCGAATACTACGGCTATACTTGAGAATAATCCTCACATAGATTTAATGATTACTGACGACCTGAAAGATGAATCCTATAAAAAAGTAATTGAGGAAATCAAAAGATATAAATTTACTGACGGTTTGCTTGTACTTCCGACCGAAAGAGCCGCATACCAGTTGTTCAGGGCAGGTGTGAAAAACAGGATTGGCGTGGGAAGAAAACTGTACGAGATAATTACTTTTATGAAAAGTGTTTCAAGGAAAAATTATATTCCGCTCAGGCACGAAGCGGATTACTGCATGGACCTTGCAAGAAAAATAGGTGTAATTACCGATAATATACAACCCGAGATTTTCGCAACTGAAGATGAAAAAGAATGGACCAATAATTTTTATGAAGAACGCTGTATCAATGAAAATACTTTTAAAATTATTTTGCATACAGGTTCAAAGAACTCCGCTCCGAACTGGAGAGAAGAAAAATATCTGGACCTTGTAAAAGGTATACTGAAAAAATTCCCGGATGGAAACCTTAACTTAATGCTTACTGCACTCGAAATGACAGACGGATTCAGAAAAGAAATAAAAAACTTAAATGATGAAAGAGTCATGGATGTCTCTCATAAGATTACAAATCTGAGAGAACTTATAAAAGTAATTTCAGGAACAGACTTAATGCTATGCTCTTCCACAGGACCGATTCATCTTGCTGATGCGCTGAATATAAAATGCATTGGAATTCACTGCCACAGAAACATAAATTGTGCAAAACATTGGGGAGTTCTTAACAAAAAATCAATTAATCTCGAAGTAACAAAAGAATACTGCGATTCTCATTGCAGTAATGACAAGAATATTTGTAATTTTGAAGACGGAATTCAAATAGAAGAGGTTATAAAACATATTGAAATTAAAAAATAATAATGAATTTTAAAGATTTAAAAATACCAAAGTGCAAGAATTATTCAGGATATAAACCCTGTAAGCCATACTATAATTGCTTTGAGAGCGGATGTGCGGATGAGAATGCAGGAATGGGAACGAAGATATTAATCGTTTCACTCGATGCGCTGGGAAATGTACTTGATAACACCCCGATACTTCATGCAATAAAAAGAAAATTTCCTGTCAGCACGATATATTGGATAACTCTTGCCAATGCAGAGAAAATATTGCTGTATAATCCTCTTATAGATAAAGTTTTTACCTGGACTGATGAAAACAGGATGATACTTAAGAATATTAAATTTGATTATGTGATGAATGCGGATAAATCGGTTTACGCCTGCGCATTTACAAACGAAGTTAATGCAAAAAAGAAACTTGGATTTCTTCTTAATGAAGACGGAATAATAATCCCGGCAAATGAAGGTGCAATGTACAGCTATATACTCGGAATTGACGACCAAAAGAAATTCAGGGAAAATACGAGAAGCGGCGTGGATATAATTCACGAAGTATTTGAACTCGAATACAAGCTCGACCCCTATGTATTTAATTTCTCGGACGAAGAAAAACAGTTCATATCAAATTACAAAAAAGAAATTTCATTCGATGATAAAAAAGTTTATGTGGGATTTAATACGGGCTGCTCCGAACTTTTCCCGAATAAGAAAATGACAATCGAACAGCAAATTAAAATTATAACAGGATTACTGAAAAATAAAAATCTCAGAATAATACTACTTGGGGGTAGAGAAGATACTGAAAGAAATGAACAGATTTACAACGCATTCAACAAAGAGGATAAGAAAAATATAATAAATACTCCAACAACAATGGGAATCCGCCGCGGTGCCTGCTTTATGAGCATACCCGATATTGTTATTTCAGGTGACAGCTTCGGAATGCATCTTGCAATTGCTTTGCAGAAATATATTATTGCCTGGTTCGGACTTTCCTGTTGGGCTGAAATAGAACTCTACGGAAACGGCGAAAAACTTTACCAGAAAGACCTCGAATGCTCTCCCTGCTGGAAAAGAGTCTGCCCGTATAATCTTGAATGCATAGAAATGATTGATTTGAAAAAAATTGTTGAATTAGTAAATAACTTTAAAAAACAATGAGCATAAAAATTCCTATTTACCAGCCGTGGCTCGGAGGTAATGAAAAAAAATATGTGAATGAATGTCTCGATACCAACTGGATTTCCTCAAAAGGAAAATATATACAAAAGTTCGAAGAAAAATTTGCTGAATACCTTGGAATAAAATATGCAACCGGGATTTCTAACGGCACAACTGCATTGCACCTTGCTCTCGAGACACTCGGAATCGGCAGGGGCGATGAAGTCATAGTACCGACTTTCACTTACATTGCATCCGTAAGTTCGATTCTATATACTGGCGCAGCACCTGTTTTCGTTGATTCACTTGCCTCCACCTGGCAGGTCGACCCCGAAGATATCAGAAAAAAAATCACTTCCAGAACAAAAGCAATAATGCCTGTTCATCTGTACGGACATCCCTGCGAGATGGATGAGATTTGCAAAATTGCAGCTGAATATAAATTGTTTATCATCGAAGATTGTGCCGAAGCTTTCGGCTCGAAGTATAAAGATAAATACGCAGGAACTTTCGGAAATATTTCTATATTCAGTTTTTATGGCAATAAAACAATAACAACCGGCGAAGGAGGCATGCTCGTTACTAATGATTTTTATTTGTATGACAAAGCTTATCACCTGAAAATGCACGGTGTATCGAGAGACAGGGAATACTGGCACGATGTAATCGGATATAACTACAGGATGACAAATATCTGCGGAGCTATCGGACTTGCCCAGCTTGAAAAAGCGGATGAGCATATTAATATGAAAAGAGAACTCGCGGCGAAATATAATAAAATGCTTAAAGGGCTTCCCGTAACCCCGCACGGTGAAGATAAAAATGTTTTTAATACTTACTGGATGTATTCGATTTTAACCGATAACGTAAAAACAAGGAATGCTCTGCGTGATTTTCTTAAGCAGGAAGGAATTGAGACAAGACCTACATTTTACCCGGTTCATACGATGCCAATGTTTGCACACGAATATCATAAATTCCCTGTCGCAGAGGATATAGCTATAAGAGGAATTAATCTCCCAAGCTGGCCGAATATTCCGCCTGAATCAGTTGAGTATATTTGTGAGAAAATATCTGAATTTTATAAAAAATAATCCGTAAGATTTGCTATTGGCTATTTTACTTTCTGCCTTTTACTTTTTACTGCTTTTAAATTACAATTGAATTAATCTTTTCGTTTTCATAATTTTGACTAACATAATCTTCTTATAAAATGCCAAACCTAAAAATTTTTTCGGGAACGAATTCGATAGTCTTAGCAACGGATATTTGCAAGAAGCTGAATCTCGAATTGGGAGACATCGATATAAAGACTTTTTCAGACGGTGAAATCTGGATAAAGTATAATGAAAATATCAGGGGCTGTGATGTATTCGTTGTGCAGTCAACTAACTCCCCTTCCGATAATTTGATGGAATTGCTTATTATGATTGATGCTGCAAAGCGCTCTTCTGCTTCGCGGATCACTGCAGTTATTCCGTATTTTGGTTATGCGCGTCAGGACAGGAAAGACCAGCCGAGAGTATCCATTACGGCAAAACTTGTTGCCAACCTTATTGAAAAAGCAGGCGCCGACAGGGTTATTACAATGGACCTGCACGCAGCGCAGATTCAG
>PMIW01000095.1 GCA_003158365.1 Ignavibacteriota bacterium
GAAAGATGTTAAAAAAGACGATAAGAAAGATGTTAAAAAAGACGATAAAAAAGATGCTAAAAAAGACATAAAAAAAGACACTACTAAAACCAAAAAAGATACGATAAATAAATCCAAGAAAGACTCTCTTACATCTTTAGCTGATACTTCTCAGGAATCCGATACAACAAAACCGGCTTCAAATCCGTTCTATGAACTTTTCGACGCTGAACTTTCGCAAAAATACGGTGAACCTGTTGTCAGCCAGATTAACAAAGAAAAAATTGAAAGAATTCTTAATATAGAAGAAATTAAAGCTGTCGTTCCAAGTGACGTCTTCATTTCCTGGTCTTACAGAACAATTGAAGAAAGAGGAACAAAATTTTACTTCATGTATCTCCTGAAAAAAGACCCTGAACTGACAGGAAAAGTTGTTACCGATGCTAAATACACTATGGACCAGCAAAGCAGCGGTAAACCAATTGTAACAATGGAAATGAACAGCGAAGGAACTGCAGACTGGGCAAGAATTACGGGCGCCAACATAAATAAAAGATGCGCTATAGTACTTGACGGAGTCGTTTATTCAGCCCCGGTTATAAGAGCAAAAATAACCGGCGGAAATTCCATGATAGAAGGAATGCAGAATCTTGAAGAAGCAAAACTTCTTGCTATCGTTCTTCAATCGGGTGCACTTCCTGCTCCTCTGAAAATTATCGAAGAACGTTCGATTGGACCATCACTCGGTGAAGATGCAATCAGAGCAGGTGTGACATCGTCTTTTATTGCTCTTTTACTCGTTGCTATCTTTATGATTGTCTATTACCAGTTTGGCGGCTCAATTGCCGACCTTGCACTTATTATAAACGTCCTTTTTGTAATGGGAATAATGGCTTCATTCAAAGCCACTCTGACTGTACCCGGTATCGCAGGTTTGATTCTTACTCTTGGTATGGCAGTTGATACTAACGTTCTTATATTCGAAAGAATTCGGGAAGAACTAAAAACCGGCAAGCCGATGAAAACAGCCATTGAAATTGGTTATAAAAAAGCTTTTTCGGCTATCATCGATACTCACATTACAAGTGTTATTACAGGTATAATATTGTATATCTACGGCTCGGGACCAATTAAAGGTTTTTCGGTTACTCTGCTTGCAGGTGTATGCTCTAACCTGTTTACTGCAATTGTAATTACACATTTTGTATTTGATATTTTACTTGAAAAAGGCAAAAAATTAACGTACGGTTAATCTTTAAATAATTTTTTAAATCGTAAATCTAAATCGTATATACATAAATGAGAATTTTTGAAAGTACACATATAGATTTTCTCGGAAAACGCAGAATATTTTATATTATATCAATTTCTATTATCCTAATCGGTATGGTAGTCTTATATTTTAAAGGAATTCCAAAAGGTATTGACTTCCAGGGTGGAACCGAAATTCAGGTCAGATTTGATAATGATGTAGATGTCCACAATTTAAGAAAAATTATGGATGATATCGGCTTTACGGGAATGGAAATTAAAACAATGGGTGATGAGAAAAACCTGTTGCTGCGTACTCCAATCCAGGGTGAAGGTCAGACCGTTTCCGATAAAATCCAGGCAGCCATTCAGGATGGATTGAAAGGAAACAATTTTAAGGTAATGAGAATTGATAAGGTTGGTCCAAAAATCGGAAAAGAATTAACCGATAATGCTGTTAAAGCAGTCATATTTTCCCTTATAGGTATCCTTATATATTTATCATTCAGATTTCAGTTTGTTTATTCTTTAGGCGCGATAATAGCACTTTTTCACGATGTTTTGATTACAATTGCCGCGGTCACAATTGCAGATGCTGTAATACCTTCTTTGCAGCTTGAACTGAACCAGACAATGCTTGCAGCATTCCTGACGCTTATCGGTTTCTCCGTTAATGATACGGTTATTATTTTCGACAGAATCCGTGAAAATATCAGGTTGTTCAAAAACGAAGACATTGAGCAGGTCATGAATAAATCCGTTAACGCAACCCTTAGCAGAACCATTATTACTTCGGGTACGGTATTCCTGACAGTTCTTGTTTTGTTTATATTCGGAGGTGAAGTGTTAAGAGGATTCGCATTTACATTCGGTATCGGTATCATTACAGGTACATATTCATCTGTATTCGTTGCCAGTTCTATCGTGGTTGACTGGAAACATCACGTTCTTAACAAACAAAAAAAATTGATTAGAAAATAAATTTTGAAGGGAAAACAGGATACAACTCTCCTGTTTTCCCTTCTCTTTGCTCCATTTTTTAAAAATAAATTAAAATGGAAACAATAAAATTAAATACAAAAATTAATTCGGTCGATTTCATAGTATATGAATTAACCGAAACCGAAATTGGGCTGACAAATCTTAATGATTTAAAAACTGAAATAGAAATAGATTTAAGTTCTGGTAACCTGAATATCGGTATTGATTTAAAAAACGTCATCGTTATAAATAGTTCGGGTCTTGGTATCTTAATTGGTTGTATGAACCGTGTAAAAAATGCAAAAGGTACTTTTAAAATCCTGAATCCTCAGGATAAAATAATGAACCTTTTCAGGATTACTAAACTGAATCTTGTTTTTGATATTGTTAAGATTTAGCTCACGATAGAGAAATGAACTTTCTGAAACTTACCTTTTTAATTTTATTCAAAAAATAATGTCAAATAAAATCTCAATTCTTGTTGGTCTCCAGTGGGGTGACGAAGGAAAAGGAAAAATTGTGGATATCTTAAGTCCTGAATATGATTTTGTCGCCAGATACCAGGGCGGCGCAAATGCCGGACACACAATAGTATTCAAAGGTCAGAAATTTGTTCTCCACCTGATTCCTTCCGGAATATTTACAAAAGGGATTAAATGCGTTATAGGAAACGGAACTGTTATAGACCCCGTTGCTTTACTGGATGAAATTAAAATTATTGAAAACTATGGTATAGATTTAAACGGAAGATTGTTCATCAGCCATGATGCTCACCTGATACTTCCCTACCATAAAATCATAGATGCAATCAACGAAAGTAAAACCGATAAAATAGGAACTACCAAAAGAGGAATCGGTCCCGCATATTTTGATAAATTTGCAAGACGGGGTATAAAAATCAGCGATCTTGAATTTGTCGATATTCTTAAAGAAAAAATAGAAAGGAATTTAGATTATTTAAAATCAATTTTCCCTGATTCAAAAGAACTGTTAGATTTAACAGCAGAAGAAATTTATAATGATTTACTATTACAATATGCAGATTATAAAAAATATGTATTTAATACACAAAAACTTCTGAATAACGGTATTAAGGACGGTAAAAACGTATTGCTCGAAGGTGCACAGGGAGCATTGCTCGATGTCGACTTCGGTACATACCCGTTTATAACATCTTCTCACCCGACAAGCGGTGGTGCCTGTACAGGTTCAGGTATCCCTCCTAACAGAATTACTAATGTTGTCGGAATATTCAAGGCATATACTACCCGTGTCGGCGAAGGTCCTTTCCCTACTGAACTTTTTGATGACTACGGCAAGAAAATATCCGAAATCGGTGCAGAATTCGGCGCTACTACAGGAAGACCCCGCAGATGCGGCTGGCTTGACCTAGTTGCCCTTAAATATGCCTGTATGATTAACGGAGTAAGCGAACTCGCAATTACAAAATCCGATGTACTCGATGATTTCGACGAGATTAAAGTATGTGTAAAATTTGATATATTAGGAAAA